>JAUWLK010000043.1 GCA_030613745.1 Flavobacteriaceae bacterium
CTGAAATTTTACTCACATTTGGTGGAATGGTTGTTTCAAAAAGAATAAAACAATTTTTACGAAAATTAAAACCCAAACACCATTGGCATATTGATAAAGAAAATGCACCAGATACTTTTCATTGTTTAAGTCATCATTTTGCAATTTCACCACAATTGTTTTTTAGTCAGCTTTTTTTCTTAACAGAAAAAAAAGAAAGTAATTATCAAAAAGATTGGTTAAATATTAAAAATACAAGGCAATTAAATCACAATAAATTTTTAAGTAAAGTTGAGTTTTCTGATTTAAAAGTTTTTGATATTATCAATCAAAGTTTTCCAAATAACACGTATTTACAGTTGTCAAATAGTTCAATTGTTAGGTATTCACAGTTATTTGACTTAAATAAAACGATAAAGGTTTTTTGTAATAGAGGTACAAGTGGAATTGACGGAAGTACTTCAACTGCAATAGGTGCTGCATATACTCAAACTCAACAAACTGTATTTATTACTGGTGATATTAGTTTTTTTTATGATAGTAATGCTTTGTGGAACAAGTATATAAAAAATAATTTTAGAGTTATTGTCATTAATAATTCAGGAGGAGGAATTTTTAGATTTATTCCCGGACCAAAATCCTCAGGTGCTTTAGATTATTTTGAAACATCACACAATTTGAATGCATCTCATTTATGTAAAATGTTTGATTTTGATTATGTTTCAGCTAAAAGTGTAAATGACTTAAAAGATGTATTAAATACATTTTATCAAGAACAGAATAAGCCTAAACTATTAGAAGTATTTACACCTAATTTACTTAATGATAAAGTGCTAAAAGAGTATTTTAAATATTTAATATTTTGATAGATACATATTTTATAAAGTGTTAACTTTTTATTATATTTGGTATTAAAGAATAACGATTTAATATTAACCAATTTAAAATAAAAATTATGAGTAAAAGAGATGAGCTAATCACAATGTATGTTAGCGAACTTAAAGAAAAAAGTGGTGTAAATGCAGATGTAGATTTATTAACAAAAGTAACTATTGGCTGTGGTCCATCAATTTATAATAAAGATTCTGCAACGGTTTCTTGTACTGATGATTCAGAATTAGCTACAGTTAAAAATAATTATTTAATTAAAAAATTAGGGCTTAAAGATGGTCCAGCACTGGATGCTGCTATTAAAAAAGTTTGTGAAAAATTAGGTTCTTCTAATAGAAACAAATACAGAGCTATGTTTTATTACTTATTATGTGTAGAATTTGGTAAAGAATCTGTTTATTAATAGAATTTGAAGTATTAAAAAAGCCCCTTTATGGGGCTTTTTTAATAATTGTATTTAATCAATTTTATATTTTTAAGATCTCTATAAATTTTGCAGGAATTGCATCTTTGTGAATCATTATAGATATAGATTTTAATTGCATATAATTTTCTGAAATATAAATATAACCACCATTAGCTACATCCGTTCCCCAAGAGTTTTTTACTTTGTAGTACTTGTTTCCTTTTTGATCTTTAACAATACCTGTAATATGCATTAAATGGTCGTCAGTAGTATTATAATTTTCAAATTCCGCTTGACGAAAAACAGGAGTAATAACTAATTCTTCAACAATTTCAGTTAATCCTTTTTTATTGTCTTCTTTGTTTTTTGCGATAATAGCAACTCCGGTTTTTTGAGAAAAAGTTGGTTCAGACACATCAATATCCAGTTCAACGGTATAACCATTTTTTAAGGCAAGATCTATAATATTCATATATTCATTTAACGGCATATTGTAAAAACTTCCGCTGGAAAAGTTATCAGGAATATTTAATATAAATTTCGAAAAATATGGTTGATGTGTAAAAGTAGTAAGTGTTACATAATCATCTGGTAATAATTTGGTTATGATTAAGAATTCTTTTGGGGTATAAATTTTACCATTATATTCAAAAGTTTCTATATATGATCCAATATTTTTATCTAAAATTACTTTTGTTTGCTTTTCCCAATTTGTAACAGTTGAATCTTCTTTGATGTATCTATCTAAAACATCTTTTAATTCAGGAATAATTTTAGTGTGGTCGTAAGAAATTTGTTCGCCAAATAACCCGGTAAAAGCTTCTTGAGGTACTAAACCATTTTTACTAACAGCATTCATTAAGTCATGAGCTAAACCTCCCTCGCTAAACTGTGCATTTCCTTGACGCATAACATAATTCCAACCTTTATCATCATAAGTGGTTCTAACAATATACATTTCTGAAATATCAACATCTAATCCCGATACTCTTTTAATTTCAGATTCTATAAATGATGAAGTAGAAAAACTCCAGCAAGTTCCTGTTTTTCCTTGGCTTTTAACAGAGGTAGCTGGTATTTCAATAACAGTTGTAAATTTGTATTGTTGTGCTAATATAAAATTGTAACTTATTATAAATAAAGCTAATAGTATATATTTTTTCATAATTGTAAATGGTTTATTCTTAAAAGTTTTAAAACGAAATTATAAGGATAACAAAAGTAGATTTTAAAATTTAATTTTAAACAGTTCTGATAAAAATAAATAAAAAGAGAATAAAACTTGTATAAAAGATAGTAATACTATTATATTTGCAATTAAAATTTAATTAATCATGAAAGACCTCCAAATTCATATTAATGTTAGTCCAGAGACATATCTAAAAGATCCAAATGCTTCTGAGCTTGGACGTATGATTGTTTCTAACAGCATTGAATTAATAGATGAGTTGGGGTTTGAAGCATTTACATTTAAGAAATTAGGAAATAAAATTGGTTCACCAGAAAGTTCTATTTATCGTTATTTTGAGAGTAAACACATGCTCTTAATTTATCTAACTTATTGGTACTGGAGCTGGACTGAATATAAGTTAGTTTTTGCTATTGCCAATTTAGAATCTCCAAAAGAAAAGCTTATAAAAGCAATTAAAGTTTTAATTGAATCGGTAAAGGAAGACGGTTCGTTTTCTCACATAAATGAAATTCTTTTAGATAGAGTGATTATAAATGAAGGAGTAAAGACATACCATATTAAAGAGGTAGATGAAGAAAATGCAAAAGGATATTTTAAAATTTATAAGCGTGTAGTTCAAAGAATTAGCACAATAGTGTTGGAAATTAATCCAAATTTTGAATTTCCTCATATGTTAATTTCTACAATAATTGAAGGTGCCCAGCAACAAAAGTATTATGCAGAACATTTACCTGCTCTTACAGATGTTAAACAAGGACAGGATACTATTTTAAAATTTTATAGTCAATTAGTTTTTAAAGTTATTGCAAAATGAAGTATCAAATGTATAGATATATAACACTTTTACCTCTAAGGCATATAATTATCTTGAGTTTGGTACTGTCAGTTTTAGCAAAACCAATAAGCGCATTTCTTGTTCAGACAACTGATGTGAGTTATGAATTATTTGATGATTTTGAAAAAAATGAATCAACAGAAAAAGAAATGAAAAGTAATTCTGAACATGAAGATCATTCAATTTTCTATACTAATTTTATTGCAATAGAATTTAATTCTAATCATATTAAGGGCTATTATAACACTCAAAAAAGGATTTTGAATTTCAATCCTAATATTCATTTACCACCTCCCAAAATATAAAATATAGCACAATTTTTCTTTTATCTATATGTCATTTAATGGTATATAAAATTTGCTGCCATAGTTTAATTATGTAGCTTTAAGGGAAAAGAGTTGTTAAAAATCTATTTTAATTTAAAAAGTACACTTTTCAAATTAATAAAAACTTTTAAAAATTGCTTTTAGCATACTTATAAGTTTTTTTAATATTTAAAAACTATAAAACAAAAAAAGAATGAAAAAAATATTTGACTTTAAACATTTTAAAGGCGATATGTTTGGTGGAATAACTGCAGGAATAGTTGCTTTACCCTTGGCTTTAGCCTTTGGGGTTAGTTCGGGACTTGGGCCAAGCGCGGGTCTTTATGGAGCTATTTTTGTAAGTTTCTTCGCTGCACTTTTTGGTGGAACAAATACGCAAATATCTGGACCTACAGCACCTATGACCGCTGTGAGTATGGTTGTAATCGCTGGAATTGTTGCAGCTTTTGATGGCGATGTATCTAAAGCATTACCGGCAATCTTGACTGTTTTCCTATTAGCTGGTTTAATGCAAGTAGGTCTAGGATTAATAGGCTTAGGTAAATATATAAAATATATACCTTATCCGGTTGTTTCTGGGTTTATGACAGCCATAGGAGTTATTATTTTAGTTACCCAAATTTTACCTTCTGTTGGTTATTATCCTAAAGAAGATATAGAGTTTGTAAATCAATTCAAACCACATGCTGAAGAAATTATTTTAGATAATATTTTAAAAGAAGAAGCTGGTGAGGGAATTTTAGTTTTGGAAGATTTTGAAGAAACTATAAAGAGGGCAGAAGGAATTACCCAAGCACAAATTCTTAAAGAATCTCAAACACTTGCTAGTAAAGAAGCTTCTGGAGTTATTGGTTCTATTAAAGTATTACCAAGAGCTTTAAATAATATTAACTGGTTAGAGCTTTTATTAGCTTTAGGAACTATATTAATTATTTATGGTTTTAAGCGAATAACAACTAAAGTGCCAAGTACTTTAGTTGCTCTTTTGGTAATGTCAGGAATAGCAATAGGTTTTAAATTAAATTATAGACCCATCGAAGAAATTCCAAGTGGATTACCAATACCAAATTTAGAGATATTTACAAGTATTAGTTTAGGAAATATTACTCCTTATATTTTTACAGCATTAACATTAGCACTTTTAGGAGCAATAGATTCTTTGTTGACTTCTGTTGTAGCTGATAATATGACCAAAACTAAGCATAAACCCAATAAAGAGCTGATAGGTCAGGGAATTGGTAATAGTATTGCTGCTGTTTTTGGAGGTATTCCAGGGGCAGGAGCAACTATTAGAACTGTAGTTAATATTAATGCGGGAGGAAAAACTAGATTATCCGGAATGATGGCAGGTGTTTTACTTCTATTTATCTTATTAGCTTTAGGGCCAGTCGCATCTCAAATTCCTGCTGCTGTTTTAGCTGGAATATTAATTACGGTTGGAATTGGAGTAATGGACTATAAAGGGTTAAAAGCTATACCAAAAATGCCTCGTACTGAAGTTATAATTATGATAATAGTTTTAGTATTATCATCAGTTTGGAATCTTGTTTATGCTGTTGGAATAGGTTTAGTAATAGCATCATTGATGTTTATGAAAAAAATTGGAGATTTAACAGCTGAGCGTTCAAGTATAGAATCATTTGATAGATCTAAAGCTTGGCCAGATGAAGTTGATTTGCCAAAAGATTTAAAAGAAGAAGTATTTATCAAACACATTAGAGGCCCGTTATTTTTTGGTTCTACAAGTTATTTCCAACAATTGGTAAAACAAATACCAGAAACTACATCAACAATAATTATAAGAATGGGAAGAATGCAATATATAGATCAATCCGGATTATATGCTATGGAAGATGTTTTAGTTGACCTAGTAAATCAAGATAAAAAAGTATTGTTAGTAAAAATTATTGAGCAGCCTAGATATATGATGGAAAGCATTGATATAATTCCAGATTTAATTCCAGAAGACCAAATTTTCGACAATTTTAAAGATTGTTTGGTTTGGGTAAAAGAGCATAAAAGTTAAAATTTAATTAATAAAATAAAAAAAATGAAAACACAAACAAAATACACTCAAGACAGTCTTACTTCAAAAGATGCACTTGAAATTTTAGTAGAAGGTAATAATAGATTTGTGCAAAATTTAAAAGTGCAAAGAAATCTACAGGACCAAGTTTTTGAAACCAGTAAAGGACAATTTCCATTTGCAGTAATATTAAGTTGTATAGACTCCAGAGTTCCTGCCGAATTGGTTTTTGACCAAGGAATTGGAGATATTTTTAGTGTAAGAGTGGCTGGTAATATTATTAATGAAGACGTGTTAGCTTCTATTGAATATGCTTGTAAAGTTGCAGGGTCAAAAATTGTAGTTGTTATGGGACATACTAAATGTGGTGCGGTAACCGCAGCATGTAAAAATGTTGAGCTAGGTAATATTACATCTTTACTGAGTAAAATTAGTCCAGCTGTTAGCCTCATAAAAGCTAAAAATGGATTAATGAATGATGATGCCATTGAAGAAGTATCTAAAGTTAATATGAAATTCTCTATCGATAGAATTAGAGAAGAAAGTCCGATTTTAGCTGAAATGGAAAGTAAAGGTGAAATTGAAATTATAGGAGCAATGTATGATGTTTCTAATGGACAAGTTGAGTTTTTTGAAGGATAAAAAATATTAATTAAGTAAATGTATTAAACAATTAATATTTTTGTTTTCTGTAAATAATTTATAGTATTATGTAGATTAATGTAAATAGAAAGCAATAAAAATTTAGGAATGGATAAGTTAAAGACAACAAATACACTTTTATTATTAATAGTTATACCGGTAATTTTTTATGTTTTAAAAATATTATCATTTATTTTTATACCTCTTATATCTTCTATGTTTATTGCATTATTGTTTTTACCTTTAATGAGATGGCTTAGTAAGAAAAAAGTACCTAAGCCTATAAGTATTTTTATAACAATTATAATTATTGGAGGAATATTAAAGATAGGAGGAAAATTAATTCAACTTTCAAGTAAGGAAATAGTATCTTCTAATGGTATTTTTTTTGATAAAGCAGCAATAAAACTTAAAACCTTACTCACATCTATAGAAGAGTTTCTTGGGATAGAGTATATTGAAGGAGGGAATGTTTTAACTCATTTGCTTCAAAAGGATAACATAGTTCAAAATTTTGGTTCAACGATAGATTTTATTGGTGATACTCTTTCAATGACTTTAATGACTGCATTCTTTGTTATTTTGTGGCTTTCAGAATCAATAAATTTTCAAAAAGTATTAAATAATACAATAATTAAACAAAAACATGCTTCAGTAAAAGCGTTTATGAAAATTGAAAATGACTTGATAAAATTTATTAAAGTAAAATTTGTAGTTAGTTTGTTTACAGGTATAGGTATTGGTTTGGCCTGTTACTTTTTTGATGTCAGTTTTCCAATTTTTTGGGGTCTATTTGCTTTTGCCATTAACTTTGTTCAAATGATAGGTTCTTTTATTTCTGTTATTTTATTAGCATTATTTGCTTTTGTTGAGCTTGATCCAACAAGTGTGTTATTCTTTTTTATTTTATCAATTACGTTAGTTCAGGTTTTGTTTGGAGCTATATTAGAACCTGTTTTTATGGGAAAATCGTTTTCTATCAACATTATAACAATATTAGTAATGTTAATGTTTTGGGGTTACATTTGGGGAATTCCTGGCTTAATAATGTCGATACCGATTACGGTATTTATTAAAATTATTTTAGAACAATATCCAAAAACTAAAGTTGTTGCAAGTTTAATGGCAGGTTCTGATAAATAATAAAAATTTAAACAAAATAAAAAATAAGGATTAAGTAATACTTTTTAGATAGATTTTTTAAAATATTAAGTCTAATTTTGAAAACTAGATGATTAACCAGAGCAAAATATTTTAGTTATTTCCTTCATCATTTTTTTCATCAGTTTCTTCTTCAATATTTTCTTCACCTACAGGAAAACCTAATTTTTCAGATCTTTGTTTATCTAAAACACGTTCAATATTTTCGTAATAAGCATCAGCATTAGGATTGTCAGAACCTATTTTGGCGTATCCATTTTTGTAATATTTTAAGGCTTTTTTGTATTGATAACCAGTTTCATAGTACATACCTATATAATAATCACCTATTGGAGAATCAGGATATAATCTATTTAACATTTTACCAAATTCTTCAAGATAATCTCCATTGGATTTATCAATGATTATAGGCTCAATCTTATAAATATCACTTTCTCGTATTTTTACATTTGAACCATATAAGTATTCAATTTCAACATATTTTTTTTCTAAATATTCAATTGCTTCAGCAGGAGATAATTCTGCAATTTCTTTTTCAAATTCAACTTTTGAAATAGCAGCATATAATTCAAATACAAAACCCATTGAACTTGAAATTGCTTGACCAATAGAAGCTGTTTTGTTAGAATTTGAAAAATCATCAAATTTATATTTAAACTTATCATTTTCAGATAATTTTAAAAGACCATTAACACTATTTATAGCTTTTAATTTTTTCTCAGTATTAAAATTTCCACTACTTAAATAGTAAAAAGTTTCAGAATCTAAATTTTGACTTTTCAACTCTAAAAGTTCATTCATTTGAGGCGCATAGCTGGGATTTATATTTATGTAAGCATTAAAAGCATGGTTATTTTCTATAAAGAAATAGTTAGCAAAATTAGCAGTTAAAGTATTTCCAACTAAAAGTTTGAATAAAGAAGTTCTATAATTTTCATCTATATAATTTAATAACTCTTCTCTAATGAATTTATAAAATTTATTACTTTCATTATTGGGCAAACCAGTGTCAATACTATAATCACAATCAGTATATCTTTCTTCGTTTTGATTTTGAAAAATTCCTACAACTATTTGTTCTGGAGCTTTATCTCTTAAAGCAAATAGTTTTGAATTTGCTACATATATGTCAAATAAAAATTCTGCATCAAAAAGAAAGGCAACTGGATAAGTATTTTCTTTTTCAGAATCGTAAGAATCAGGCAGGTAAATTTTTATTATACGTTCACTATCTAATTCAAATGAATTAAACTTTTTGTAAATGATATTGTCTTGTGAATATCCAAATGAGGTAATTATTAATAATAGTATAAGGACTATTTTTTTCATTTTTTGTATCTTTAATTAATCTAGATTTAAACGATAATAATAACCAACAAGAAGTTTATTTTGTAAACTTTTGTTAATTTCGCTTTGTTATTTATTAAACCAACGGATTACCTTGGTAAATATTTTATAAAATTATTAAAACTTAAGAAATGAAACAACCTAATTGGCAAACTGTAAAAAAATATGATGATATTACTTATAAAAAATGTGATGGAGTTGCTAGAATTGCTTTTAACAGACCAGATGTTAGAAATGCTTTCAGACCAAAAACAACCAAAGAGTTATATGATGCTTTTTATGATGCACAAGAAGATGTAAATATTGGTGTGGTTTTGCTTTCAGCAGAAGGTCCGTCAACAAAAGACGGTGTCTATTCATTTTGTAGTGGAGGAGATCAAAAAGCGCGTGGACATCAAGGGTATGTTGGGGAAGATGGAATGCATCGATTGAATATTTTAGAAGTACAACGCCAAATTCGTTTTATGCCTAAAGTAGTAATTGCTGTGGTTCCTGGCTGGGCAGTTGGAGGAGGGCATAGTTTGCATGTAGTTTGCGATATGACTTTAGCAAGTAAAGAACATGCAATATTTAAGCAAACCGATGCAGATGTAACTAGTTTTGATGGAGGTTATGGTTCAGCTTATTTGGCTAAAATGGTTGGACAAAAAAAAGCACGAGAGATTTTCTTTTTAGGAAGAAATTATTCAGCACAAGAAGCATTTGAAATGGGAATGGTTAATGCCGTTATACCTCATGAAGAATTAGAAAATACCGCTTATCAATGGGCGCAGGAAATATTAGAAAAATCACCAACTTCAATAAAAATGCTAAAATTTGCTATGAATTTAACCGATGATGGTATGGTTGGTCAACAGGTTTTTGCCGGTGAAGCAACACGATTGGCTTATATGACAGATGAAGCCAAAGAAGGGCGTAATGCCTTTTTAGAAAAACGAAAACCAAATTTTGAAAAAAAATGGATTCCTTAAAAAAGGTAAATGATAAAAGTGAAAAGCTAATAGCCAATAACTAAGAAGAAGTAGGTAAAAGTCCTTTCCTTTGGAAAGGATTTAAGATAGGATAAACAAATAAACGAATACACAAATCAACATTTATATGAAAATAATATGCATAGGTAGGAACTATACCAAACACATAGAAGAATTAGCAAATGAAAAACCAAAAGAACCAGTAATATTTTTAAAAGCAGACTCTTCTATCTTACCAAATAGAAATCCATTTGTTATACCTCCTTTTAGTAATGATATACATTATGAAGTAGAAGTATTAGTAAAAATCAATAGGGTAGGAAAATATATTGATCAAAAATTTGCACACAAATATTATGATGAGATTTCTTTAGGAATTGATTTTACAGCTCGTGACCTACAAAGCCAATTAAAAGAAAAAGGATTGCCATGGGAAAAAGCAAAAGCATTTGATGGTAGTGCAGTTATTGGTGATTTTTATCCTAAAGAAGATTATGATATCAATAATCTCCAATTTCAATTATATAAAAATGATGAGTTGGTTCAAAATGGAAATACTGCAAATATGTTATGGAAAATTGATGAGATTATTGCTTATGTTTCACAATTCTTTACCCTTAAAAAAGGAGATATAATTTTTACTGGTACGCCTGCTGGAGTTGGTAAAGTAAATCCTAATGATTTGCTGATCGGCAAACTTGTAGATAAAGAAATTTTTGCAATTAAAGTTAGATAATCCTTTGGAAAATAAAGAAATTGAAAGGAAATTCTTAGTTAAAAATGAAGTTTTTAAAAAAGAATCATTTAAAGAAACAAAGATTAAACAGGGGTTTTTATCAACAGTTCCGGAAAGAACTGTACGTGTTAGAATAAAAGGTGATAAGGGTTTTATTACTGTTAAAGGTATTGGAAATGAATCTGGCGCTTCTAGATATGAGTGGGAAAAAGAAATTCCAGTAAGTGAAGTTGTCGATCTGTTAAAAATTTGTGAACCTGGTGTTATTGATAAAACTCGATACAATGTGAAATCAGGAAAGCATATTTTTGAAGTTGATGAATTTTATGGCGACAACGATGGTTTAATATTAGCTGAAGTAGAATTATCAGCAGAAGATGAAACTATTGAAAAACCAGAATGGTTGGGTGAAGAGGTTACAGGTAATGTAAAGTATTATAATTCTTATTTGGTAAAGCATCCGTTTAAAAAATGGTAGTTGTTTAAGTTTTTTAAATTTATCTATGTAGAATAAAATTTATATACATTTAAATGTTTTTATTATTGATTTTTAACTTAATCGAGTAGATAACTTTTTTCCTTTTATCTTTGCCAATATGCAAGCAGAAATCATAACAATAGGAGATGAAATTCTCATAGGTCAAATTGTAGATACAAATTCTGCATATATCAGTAAAGAACTTAATAAAATTGGAGTTTCTGTATATCAAATTACTACTGTTCAAGATGATAAACAGCATATCTTGAAAGCTCTTGCTGAAGCTGAAGAAAATACCGATATTATAATTGTTACCGGTGGATTAGGTCCGACAAAAGATGATATAACCAAAAACACTTTTTGTGAATATTTTGATGACAGATTGGTTCAAAATGATGAAGTTTTGAAGCATGTAGAATTGTTATTTGCTAAATATTTTTCTATGCCCATTTCCGATGTAAATCGTAAACAGGCATTAGTTCCTTCTAAAGCTAAAGTGCTGAAAAATAGATTTGGTACTGCTCCTGGTATGTGGATTGAAAAAAATAACAAGGTATTTATTTCTTTACCTGGTGTACCATATGAAATGAGAGGTTTAATAAATTATGAAGTTTTACCTGCCCTTCAAGAAAAATTTCAATTCCCTTATATATTTCATAAAACATTAATAACTTATGGTTTAGGAGAGAGTATTATTGCAGCTAGATTAGAAAAATTTGAAGATCATTTACCAGATAATTTCAAATTGGCTTACTTACCAAATTTAGGGAAAGTAAGATTGCGTTTATCATCAAAAGGTAATAATAAAGAGAATGTTGAAAAGGAAATGAATAGACTAGTTAAAGAGCTCATCATTCATGTTGAAGATATTTTTATTGGTTTTGAAGAAGATGGAGCAATTGAAACTGTTATAGGAAAAGATTTTATAAAAAATAAAATAACATTAGCTTCTGCTGAGAGTTGTACAGGAGGTGCAATTGCTAAAATGCTTACTTCAGTTGCTGGTGCTTCTAATTATTTTAAAGGATCAATAGTTGCTTATTCTTCAAAAATTAAACAAGATATTTTACATGTTTCTTCCAAGACAATTGAAAAATATTCAGTTGTTAGTATGCAAGTTGCTAAAGAAATGGCAATAAATTGTAAAAAAATGTTCAATACAGATTACGCTATAGCAACAACAGGAAATGCAGGTCCTACAACTGATAAAACAGACAAAAGTGTTGGTGTTGTTTTTATAGCAATAGCTACGCCAAATAAGGTCTTGGTTGAAGAATTTAACTTTGGGCAACCACGTGAAAGAGTAATTCAAAGAGCCTCTGTTAAAAGCTTAGAAATGTTGAGAAAAGAAATTTTAAAAAACACTTTAAATAGCTTGTGAGATTAGTAAAGAATTTATATTTTTGCACCTCGTTTTGAAATAACAATTAAAACAGTAAAAAATGTCAAGAGTTTGTGAGTTAACAGGTAAAAGAGCAATGGTTGGAAACAACGTTTCTCACGCATTGAATAGAACCAAAAGAAAGTTTAAAGTAAACTTGGTAAAAAAACGCTTTTATTTACCTGAAGAAGATAAATGGATTACTTTAAAAGTTTCTACTAGAGCTTTAAAAAATATCAACAAAAAAGGTGTTGAAGCTGTTATTAAAGAGGCAAGAGCTAACGGTTTTTTAAAAAAATAAGAAGAGATGGCAAAAAGTAAAGGAAATAGAATTCAAGTTATTTTAGAATGTACAGAACATAAAGCTACCGGTAAACCAGGTACCTCTCGTTACATTACTACAAAAAATAAAAAAAATACTCCAGATAGATTAGCAGTTAAAAAATTCAATCCTATCTTGAAAAAAATGACAGTTCATAAAGAAATTAAATAATTAGAGATTTTCTTCCGATGCAGTCGGAAATAGAAAATGTCAAATAACACATATAGTCATGGCAAAGAAATCAGTAGCATCATTACAAACAGGATCAAAAAGATTGACTAAAGCTATCAAAATGGTAAAGTCAGAAAAAACAGGTGCTTATATATTTGTTGAAAGTATTATGGATCCTTCTAAAGTAAATGATTTTTTAAGTAAAAAATAGTTTTTACCTGTCTGATCGGTAGGCAGGCTTTTTAAAAATATAAGCTACTTTCTTTTGAGAGTAGCTTTTTTCGTTTTCAGTAAGTAGCAATTTTGTTTAACTTTGCGAAACTTATAATTAAATTAGAATTAATCCAATTATAAAATGAGTTTATTTAAAAGAATTTTCTCCAAAGAAAAAAAAGAAACTTTAGATAAAGGTTTAGAGAAATCTAAAACTTCATTTTTAAATAAATTATCTAAAGCTGTAGCCGGTAAATCAAAAGTTGATGATGAGGTTTTAGATAATTTAGAAGAAGTTTTAGTTTCTTCAGATGTAGGTGTAGAAACAACTTTAAAAATAATTGACAGCATAGAAAGTAGGGTAGCCAAAGATAAATATTTCGGAACGGATGAGCTTAATAAAATATTAAGAGAAGAAATAGCTGCTTTATTGGCTTTAACAAATGTAGGTAACGAAACTGATTTTGATATTCCTAAAGACAAAAAACCATATGTAATTATGGTAGTAGGTGTGAATGGAGTAGGGAAAACTACAACCATAGGTAAATTAGCTTTTCAATTTAAAAAGCAAGGTTTGAAAGTTGTACTTGGAGCTGCAGATACTTTTCGTGCAGCTGCTATTGAACAATTACAAATTTGGGCAGATAGGGTTGATGTACCTATGGTAAGACAAGATATGGGTAGTGATCCTGCCTCTGTTGCCTTTGACACCTTGCAATCTGCTATTCGTCAAGATGCTGATGTGGTTATTATTGATACTGCCGGACGTTTGCATAACAAAGTGAATTTGATGAATGAACTAACAAAAATTAAACGAGTTATGCAAAAAGTTACTCCTGATAAACCTGATGAAGTTCTTTTAGTTTTAGATGGTTCTACTGGTCAAAATGCCTTTGAACAAGCTAAACAATTTACAAAAGCTACTGAAGTTACAGCATTGGCAATTACCAAATTAGATGGTACAGCTAAAGGAGGTGTAGTAATAGGCATTTCTGATCAATTTCAAATTCCGGTTAAATATATTGGAGTAGGTGAAGGTATTGATGATTTACAAGTTTTTAATAAATTTGAGTTTGTAGATTCTTTTTTTAATTAGAAAAAATTAAGAAGAAAGTAGTAAAGAGCAAGAAGAAATATATGAGTAATAATAGAAGTTTTAAGAATTTAATTTTATGGCAAA
>JAUWLK010000138.1 GCA_030613745.1 Flavobacteriaceae bacterium
TTGGATTGACTTATTTTGAAAATAAGAAATCATTATTTCAAGCTAAAAATAGTTATGAAAAACAAAAACTATTGCCTGACATAAGTTTAAATTATTTTCAAGGAACTAATTCAAATTTGAATTATAACCTAACTGGTTACCAGATAGGATTAAAAATACCCATACTTTTTAGCGGAAACGCTTCAAAAATAAAAGCATCAAAAATAGCCCAAAAAATTGTTCAACATCAAGCTGAAGATTATAAAATTAAGTTAAATGCAAAACAAATTAAGTTGTTATCTCAATTGAGAAAGTATGAAGAAGCTATTTCTTACTATGAAGAAGAAGGAAAAACCCTTTCAGAAGAAATTTTTAAAACAGCAAAATTTAGTTATAAAAATGGTGAAATTGACTTTTTCCAATATATTCAAAGTTTAGAAAATGCTTTTGAAATATTACTCACATATTTGGATAATTTGAATTTATACAATCAGACAGTTATTGAAACTAATTATTTAACACTATAAAAATTTAAAAATGAATTATTATATAAAATATACAATCACACTTTTATTAACATTTTTAATTTTAAGTTGTGGAAAATCAGGAAATCAATCAGAAATCACTAATAAATATTCTGGTAATGAAGTAATTAAAAATAATGAGGGCTTAATAGTTGTGTCAAAATCACAATTTGAAAGTGAAAAAATGAAGTTAGTAAATTTACAAGACCATTCTTTTCCTACATATATAAAAACTACAGGAATGATTGATGTACCACCAAATAGTAAGGCAATTATTAGTGCTTATATTGGGGGATATATTAAGAATTCACCTTTATTAATTGGTGATAAAGTGAAAAAAGGGCAAGCATTGGTTACAATTGAAAATCTTGAATTTATACAAATGCAACAAGAATATTTAGAAGTTTCTGAACAATTAACTTATTTAAAATCGGAATATGAACGTCAGAAAGAGTTATTTTCAGAAAAAATATCTTCTAAAAAAAGTTTTTTAAAGGCTGAAAGTGATTTCAAAAAAGCAAGTGCTATGTATAATGGTTTAAGTAAAAAATTACAAATGCTAAACATAAATCCTGCATCAGTTGAAAACGGAAACTTGACTTCTATTTCTAAAATATATTCACCTATAAGTGGCAGTATTACTGATGTTAATGTTAGTACAGGAACTCATGTATCACCATCCGATAAGATTATGGAAATTGTAAACACAGAACATATTCATTTAGAATTAAAAGTATTTGAAAAAGATGTTTTAAAGTTAAAAAAAGGACAAAAAGTGATGTTCAGAATTCCAGAATCTTCAAATGAAAACTATGTAGGTGAGATACATTTAATTGGAAAATCAATTGATGAAAACAGAACAGTTCAAGTGCATGCACACATTGATCATGAAATAAAACACAATTTTATTGTTGGCATGTTTGTAGAAACAGATATTGTAATTGAAAATATCACATCTAAAGCTTTGCCAGAAAATGCATTTGTTGAAGTTGATAATAAAAATTATGTATTAATGTTAAAATCATCAGATAATGATAATTACGCTTTTGTAAAAAAGGAATTAATTGTTGGTAAAACTTATAATGATTTTAAAGAAATAAAAGACAGCAGTTTATTTAAAAGTAGTGATCAGTTTTTATTAGGAGCTTATCAACTAATTTCTGAAGAATAAAAATTATATTTAATTACTTTTTAACTGTTATTCTCGCGATCCCGATAGTTATCGGGGCCGGGAGTTCTTATTAACTTTTTAGATTTAAACTACTAGGAAATTCAAACAATTCCAGATCAAAATAAGATACTGAAGCAAGTAAATGGTCAAAGATATCAGCCATAATATACTCATAGTTTGCCCATCTTTTATCACTACTAAAAGCATAAATTTCAATAGGAAGTCCTTGTGATGTCGGAGGTAATTGTCTGGTCATAATCATCATATCACTATTGATAGCAGAATGATTATTTATATAAGAATCAATATACTTTCTAAAAACCCCAATATTGGTAAGGTTTCTTCCATTTAGAAGTAATTCTTTATTGATATTATTTTCTTTATTATAGGAGTTTATTTTACCTTGGAAATTCACCAAATACTCTGAAATTAATTCAATATTTTTAAGTTTATCTATCTCATTATTAGATAAATATTTAATACTACTTAATTTTATAATTAAAGATCTTTTTATTCGTCTTCCATCAGATTCTGTCATTCCTCTCCAATTTTTAAAAGAATCAGAAATCAATGCATAAGTAGGAATTGTAGTAATGGTTTTATCAAAATTTTGAATCTTCACAGTTGCCAAATTGATTTCAATGACATCACCATCTGCACCATATTTTTCAAAGGTAATCCAGTCTCCAATTCGTACCATATCGTTAATTGAAACTTGTATACTGGCTACAAAACCCATTATTGTATCTTTAAAAATTAAAATAATTATTGCAGATGCTGCTCCTATTGTAGTTGCGAATTTTATAAATGTAATTCCTGTAATAATTACAAAAATTGACATCAAACCAATTATCCAGGCAAATATCATAAATACTTGAATAAAGCTATCTATAGGCTTGTCTTTTAATCGGGATAAGGTTTTAAAATAATCTTTTAAAGTATTTAATAAGCTTCTAATAATCCAAAGTGTTAAAATAACACCAAAGACTTCTAATCCTCTTTCTATAATATCTCCAGTGTATTTAAAGTCAGTAAACACTACTGGAATAAATTTTAAAGCAATGATTAGTGGAATGATATGGGCAATATTTCTGGGAACTTTATTTTTTACCAAATAATCATCAAAGCTAATTTTAGATTTTTCTGCAATTTGATTAAATATTTTTACTACTATTTTTCTGATAATAAAATCTATTATCCATAAAACAAGGACTAAAACTATAATTAAACCAGTTAAATTTAGTTTCTCAGCCAATGTTTCTGAAATACCTATTGAAACTAAGTAATTATATAACAAATGTGTAATACTATTCATAATTAGAAATATTTATAATGCAAAAATACCAAGATTAATACAAATATTTAATCAAAATGCAGACTAACTTTATTGAAAAAAGTAAAATTTATAGATATGAATGCTATTAACTAAATAACTTATATTTGATAGTACAAAATCCATCATAAATAAATTATAAAATGAGTAATAAAATTAAAATTAAAAAATTCTCCGGAGCCATTGTAGATTTTGAGATAGATAAACTAATCAAATCTTTAAGAAATACAAAAGCAGATGAAGTGCTTATTCAAAATATTGCTAAAAAGGTACAAAATAAGCTTTATGATGGAATTACCACCAAGCAAATTTATCAAATGGCATTTAAAATGTTAAAAAATAAAACAAGACCAGGTGCATCCAGATATAAGCTAAAAAAAGCAATAATGGAACTAGGACCATCTGGTTTTCCTTTTGAAAGATATATTGGTAAAATATTGAGTTATGGAGGTTTTAAAACTGAAGTTGGTGTTATTGTTCAAGGATATTGTGTTAGCCATGAAGTTGATGTTGTAGCTATTAATAGCAAAAATCATTATATGGTTGAATGTAAATACCACAATAGGCAGGGTAGGGTCAACAACGTTAAAATTCCATTGTATATCCAATCAAGGTTTCTTGATATTAAAAAACAATGTAAAAAACAAGAACATGGTGAACACAATTTTCATCAAGGATGGATTTTTACCAATACACGTTTTACACTTGATGCCATACAATATGCTGAATGCGCCGGACTCAAACTAGTTAGTTGGGATTACCCGGAAAATACAAGTCTAAGAGATAGAATTAATAAATCAGGTTTATTTCCATTAACTGCACTAACTATTTTAACAAAAAATGAAAAATCCAGATTATTAGAAAAAGGTATTGTGCTTTGTAAAGAATTATATGAAGATTCTAAACATTTAAATGAAATAGGTATAGATAAACCACGAATTAATAAAATATTGACTGATATAAAAGATTTATGTGATTTGTATAAGTCAAAATAAAAGTCTAAAATTAAAACAGTAATTTTAACCAGATATAATAATGTAAAAATGATGTTATCCGAGGAAAATAATGGGATAATAGATATATTTGCTTTTATATAAGGAGTTGTAGGCTATTGAAAAATTCATGCACAATTAATAAATTAACAAAATGACAACATTAATAGTGGGTGCAAGCGGTACAACAGGAAAACAGTTGGTAGAACAATTGTTGAATATGGGACAAAAAGTCAAGGTGATAGTACGTCCCACTGGAAAAACAACTGACACTTGGAAGAATAATGACAAAATATCAATAATCAAAGCCAATATCTCAGAGATTAGTGTGGATGAAATGATGAATTATTTGATTGATTGCCAGTCGGTAGCTTCTTGTCTTGGTCATAATATAACTTTGAAGGGTATTTTTGGGAAACCTAGAAAATTAGTAACTGATGCCATTAAATTGATTTGTATGGCA
The DNA here is from genome assembly GCA_030613745.1 of Flavobacteriaceae bacterium. Taxonomy (GTDB): domain Bacteria; phylum Bacteroidota; class Bacteroidia; order Flavobacteriales; family Flavobacteriaceae; genus Lutimonas. Next base: position 4,463 of record JAUWLK010000138.1, read on the forward strand.
ATTCAGAAGAATTCACCCGATAAACCAATCAAGTTTGTGTTGATGAACACAACTGGTAACAGAAACAGAGATTTAAATGAACACATTTCGATTGGAGAAAAACTAGTGATGGGGTTGATTCGATTACTTGTACCACCACAATCAGACAATGAAAAAGCAGCAGACTTTTTAAGAGTGAACATTGGGCAAAAAAATAAATTAATTGATTGGGTAGCGGTACGACCAGATACATTAATTGACGAAAACAACGTAACCGAATACGAGTTATATGCCTCACCTATAAGGAGTACACTTTTGAATCCGGGAAAAATTAGTCGAATAAATGTTGGTGATTTTATGTCCAGGCTAATTGTAGAAAATGACTTGTGGAATAAATGGAAAGGGCAAATGCCAGTAATTTATAATAAAGAAACTTAGTTGAATGAATACAACAGCCTACAATTGAGTAGACGGCTCCATCCAAAGACACTATCCCGTAAAGTGTGTAAACTCAATTTCATAGGGTTCGATTTTTATTAAGTTGAATCCTATTTTCAAATATAGTCAAAAACTGGTTTAAAATTACACCCCAGTTTTGAATAGGCATTGTCCATTTTTTTGTTATTTCACCAATGGCCAAAAACACTGATTTTTTTACTGCATCATCCGTTGGAAAAGAAAGTTTATTTCTTGTGTATTTTCTTATTTTTCCATTGAGATTTTCTATTAGATTTGTTGTGTAAATGATCTTTCTAATTTCAACAGGAAAATCTAAAAATGCAGTAAGCTCGTCCCAGTTCTTATACCAGGAATCTACGGCATAAGAGTACTTATCATTCCATTTGAGTTTAAAGTCTTTTAATGCAGCTTCAGCAGCTTCTACATTAGGAGCTGTATAGATATATTTCATATCCTTTGTAAAATCTTTTTTATCTTTCCAAACAACATATCTGGATGAGTTTCTAATTTGATGTACTACACAGATCTGTTTGGTTGATTCGGGAAAAACATTGGTAATTGTATCGGTAAAACCATTAAGATTATCCGTTACCGTTATCAATATATCCTGAACTCCTCTGGTTTTTAAATCCGATAGAACAGACATCCAAAATGCTGCACTTTCATTCTTGCCCAACCACATTCCTAAAACTTCTTTTAAGCCGTCATTACGCAGCCCAACAGCAAGATAAATAGCCTTATTTACGACTCGTGAGTTTTCTCTAACCTTAAATACAATAGCATCCATCCAAACAATGAGATAAACAGATTCCAATGGTCTGTTTTGCCATGCCAGTATATCTCCGGTAATCTTATCGGTTACTACTGAAATTACGGAAGTTGATACATTAAAACCGTATAATTCATTCAATTGAGCTTCTATATCTGAGTTGCTCATCCCTTTGGCATAAAGTGATACTATCAGACTTTCAATACCTTCTGATAACTGACTTCGTTTAGGAACTATCTGAGGTTCAAATTCTGATTTTCTATCCCGTGGAACATGAATATCAAATTCTCCATGCTGGGTCTTGATCTTCTTCTTGCCATAGCCATTGCGTGCATTGTCCTGATCAGATCTCTTCTGATTCTTAGAATACCCCAGATGGGATTCGATCTCTCCTTGCAGCATGGTTTCTACTCCTCGTTTGTAGAGAGTATCCATAAAATTGCCAAAATCTTTTGAGTCTTTAAATTGTTTTAAGAACTCACTGCTTAATAATTCTTCTTTTGTCATTAAAGTGTGTTTTAAAAAGTTAAAAATAATTACTTCAAAAGTTATTTCCAGAATATTTTTTGCTTTTTAATTCAGCAAAATATTCCAGAATAACTTTTTATTTACACACTTTACAGGATGTTACCATAATCTTTAAACTATTAACTAACTACACTGCGTGTAGGATAACATCATTGTACTTAGGATTCTTTCAGAATCCTTTCGTAATGACGTTATCATATATTTCTAGTTTTCTTTCTTTTTTAATTTTAATAAAATAAATAATTTAAAAAATAATAAAAAAAATTAATTATAAAATTTATTTCAAAGTGTAAGAGTGCAACTGTGTAAGTAGTTTTAGTATACAATATGGTTGCACTCTTAATTTATAGTTTAATTAATTCTATATAATTAGTCCCCTACTTTTATTTTAAACTTTCTTTTTATTATGTATACCAAGTGCCTTTTTTACTACGACAACTTTTTGCCTATGCGTTAAGGAGAGATTTTAGAATAATCCCATTTATCCATTATGTGAAATTACCTCCTTTCACATAATGGATATTTAGTATTTACACTTTCACACATCAAATACCCCATACCTCAAATGAATTGAAGTGGAGGTAGTACAATGGACTACAATTAAAACTCCAAACCTCATATCAAACAGAACCCAAACCTCAAAGAACAATACCTCAATGTGATGTGTGCCCTCATAGAAGAATAAGGTGGTAGTATAATCCTAATGTGGAGGTATGACTAATAAAAACACAATAAAGTAAGTTCAAAACAATTAATTTAAAGGTGAATACAAACGGTCTAGTATCACTTCTTTTAAGATATAATAAATAATACTCTAATAATTGAAAGAGTAAACTAACTTATGTCATGGAATTATAAATAGTTAAGTGTTAAATTTGCTATCTATATTAGATTGATATATATTTGTAAAGTAACAACAGAATCTATAGAGACTGAAAACAGTCAGCAACCTCTAGACAAAACTAAAAGGTGCTTCAAAGATTCGGCTA
>JAUWLK010000222.1 GCA_030613745.1 Flavobacteriaceae bacterium
CATTATCAAGAAATGAATTAGGAAAAGAAGGTTATCAAATATATTTTGAAAATACAAAAGTTATTCCAAATAAGTATATTAGAATTACTCCTATGGATAATCTCAATACTGTTAGCATAAGGTTAAAAGACAGGTTAGATATAATATACGATTTTGACTTGCAGTCCTCAATAAAAAGTTTGGTAAAAGAGTTTTATATTGACAATTTTGGAAATCACTTTCCAATCGAAAAAGTTAAATTTGGAGGTGATTTAGGTAGACAAAGAATGGGTGATGCTTTACCTTTGGATTTCTTATTACAACCTCAGACTTGATGAAAGAAATCAATTAACAATAATATAAATACCATTTAAATAAACTTTAATATTATAATGAAAAACCTGGCCTCAAATTCACAAAGTAATTCAAGTAAAAATTTTTATATGGTATTACTTTTCAGTTCAATTTTTCTGTTTACATCTTTTTCAAATGGTGACTCTTCCCCTAAAAAAAATCAAAATATAAACCAATTTTTCAATACTAATTATTCTAAAGAAAAGGTATACCTGCACTTAGACAAACCTTACTATACTTCTGGTGAAAATATTTGGTTTAAAGTTTATTTGGTTGATGCAAATACACTTCAACCTAATGCTTTAAGCAAAATAGTTTATGTAGATCTGATCAATCCAAACAATGAAGTCATGGAAACCAGATTTATTAAAATTGATAAAGGTGGCGGTGCCGGAGAATTTCGATTACCAAATAAACTGATTTCTGGTCAATATTATATAAGAGCATATACCAATTTTATGCGAAATTTTGATGATAATTATTTTTTTAGAAAAAAAATTTATATAAGCTCTTTTAATTTAAAAAAGAATCCAAAAGAAGATTTATCCAACGTAGATAATACAACAGAAATATCAAATAATAAATTAAATGCAAAACCAGATGTACAATTTTTTCCAGAAGGGGGATATTTGGTAAATACTTTTTCAAATCGTTTGGGGTTCAAAGCAATTGGAATTGATAGAAAAGGAATTCATATTAATGGTACAATTTTAGATGAAAGCGGGAAAGAAATTGTCAAATTTAAAACTTCTAAGTTTGGATTAGGAAGAGTTCTATTTACACCTAAAAAAAATGAAAAATATAAAGCAATTATTAATTATGATGAACAAGATTACTATTATGATCTCCCAAAAGCTTTAAATACAGGAGTCACCATGAAGGTTGAAGATCTAAATGACCACTATCAAATAAATATTCAATCTTCACTAGATGAAGGTGTAAACAAATTAGTATTATTAGGCCAACAGAATGGAAAAGTAATTGGGAGAGCAAAAATAATTGGACTCGAAAAAAAATCAATAATTAATATTCCAAAAGCAATTTTTAAACAGGGTATAATTCAATTTACTATAATAGATGAAAATGAAAAACCTTGGTGTGAACGATTGGCTTTTGTAGAAATTGATAAAAACCAACCGGAAATGAATATTACTCTTTCTAAGAACAATTTCCAAAAGAGAGAACTGGTAGAAATAGATTTATTTTTAAACAAAAATACACAAAGTGTTATTCAAGCCAATTTGTCTTTGGCTATTACCGATATGTTAGTTGTTAAACCTGATAATTATGAATTAGATATTAAATCATATTTACTTTTAAACTCTGATTTAAGGGGCGAAATAGAAAGTCCGGGTTATTATTTTATGTCTAAAGAACCTCAAAGAAAAGAAGTATTAGATATATTAATGATGACACAAGGTTGGAGACGTTTTTTAAATAATGTACCAATTGACCATATATCTAAATATAAACTTGAAAGAGGGATTCGTTTCAGAGGAATAGTGAAAAACCTTAACACTAAAGAAAAAATATCACAAGAAGTAACTCTCTTATTAAAAAATAAAGGAATGACCTTTTCTGATAGTATTCAAACAATTAATCATGGACATTTTACATTTGGAGATTATAATATTGTTGACAGTACAACATTTATTATTAAAGTTTTAGTTAATAATGATAAAATAAATAAGAAGCAAAAAAAACATAAAATGAATTATTATATTGAATTTGATAAGTTTATTTCTCCTGAAGTGACCTTAAAATCAACTTCAATAAATAAATTAAATGAAGATTACAAAAATCTTTATCTAAAAAGATCTAAAATTATGCAACTTGAAGGCATATATCAAGATGGTAATAATTTTGTTCAACTTGATGAAGTAACTTTAAAACCTGTCAAAATAGAAAAAAAGAGTATTAATGATATCAAAAAAAGGAAATTAGGTATTAAACATTCGGAAGCATCTCATACTGTTAGTTCTAAGCAATTAAAGTATGCAGCTCCTGGTAATTTGATGGATGTCTTAAAAAGTAGAATACCAGGATTAATAGTTCAAGGTAACGAAATACTTCTCAGAGGTAGAACAACATTTTTAGTAGAAGGTTATGAATTTAGAGAGCCCGAAAAACCCTTATTTGTTTTAGACAATATGATAACTGATTTTGAATCTATTAGATATTTACAAGCAGAAGAAATAGATTTTGTAGAAGTTCTAAAAGGTTCTAGAGCTGCAATATATGGTAGTGCAGCAAATCATGGAGTAATTGCTATTTATACAAAATCTGCCACCGAAAAATTTAATACTCCTGATTCAGAAGAAGCAATTAAATATGATAATAATAGGTCTGATATTATTGAAAAAAATGAAATTTTACGTTTTGTTCATCCAGGATATTACAAGGCAAGAGAATTTTATGAACCAATCTATAAAAATGAGAAATCCGAATATCGCAAACCTGACTACCGTTCAACAATTTATTGGAAACCAATCATTAGATTAAACGAACAAGGAAAAGCCAAAATATCTTTCTATACTGCAGATATAACAACCACTTACAGAATTGAACTTCAAGGGATAACTACAGAAGGTATACCTATAAAATCTGAAGTATTTATCGATGTAAGATAAAATATTATAAAAATATATTTTGAATATTAATTACTGTATTCTTTTTAAAGTCAAACCATGAAATAACTTGCAACAAAACAAAACATTTTTTTATCTTTAACTAAATTATTAACTATGGATATTTTTTTACTCATTGTAGGATTTCTCTTTACTACTATAGGAATTATAGGCTCATTTTTACCTGTACTTCCTGGTCCTTTTACTGGTTGGGTAGGTTTATTACTACTACACTTAACCAGTGTAATACCCATGAGTTATACATTTTTAGGAATAACTTTAGTCGTTTCAATTATTATTTGGGTATTAGATTATATAATTCCATCAATGGGAACAAAAAAATTTGGAGGAAGTAAATGGGGAGCTATTGGTACAACTATAGGTTTAATCATTGGTCTAATATCTCCAATTCCATTAGGGTTCATAATTGGTGCATTTTTAGGAGCATTAACTGGCGAATTACTTTATAACAATAAAGATATTAAAAGAGCTTTTAAAGCTGCTTTTGGTTCGTTTATAGGATTTTTAGCTTCAACTACTTTAAAATTTATAGTGAGTTTTATTTTTTTAGGATTATTTTTAAAAATTACTATATCTAATTGGGATAAAATATTTTAAAAAACATGGATATTACATTTCCTTTAATTACTGGTTCATTAGCTGCCATGCTACATGTTATTACAGGTCCTGATCATTTAGCCGCAGTAACTCCATTTGCAATCGAATCTAAAAAAAAGGCATGGAAAGTAGGTGTGTTTTGGGGAATAGGGCATTTATTTGGAATGAGCCTTATCGGAGTTTTATTCATTCTATTTGAAGAATTTATTCCTATTGAAAAAATATCCAATTACAGTGAACAATTGGTCGGTTTTGTTTTAATCTTTATTGGTTTATGGGCATTTTATCAAATCTTCAATAAAAAAAATAATCATAAGCATTTACATGTACACAGTAATAATTTACCAGTGATACATACCCACTCTCATCAACATTCTCATGAAAAAAATCACCAACATACGCATGGTAATAAAATAAAACACAGCTACTTTACATCTTTCAGTGTAGGAGTTTTACATGGTTTGGCAGGTGTAGCCCATTTTATTTTATTTATTCCCATATTGGGCTTTACTTCAACTATTGACTCCATAGAATATATCATTGGTTTTGCAATAGGAACTGTTCTTGCCATGACCATCTACGCATTGGTAATTGGTAAAATTGCTTCTCTGGCTAAAAAAGAACACAATGAAGATTTCTTTAAAGGTATAAGATTAGCAGGTGGAC
>JAUWLK010000219.1 GCA_030613745.1 Flavobacteriaceae bacterium
AAAAAGGAGAACCATTTAATTTAATGGCTAATATCCCTATTACAGTTGAGGAAATTGAAACTTTGATGGCTGCGGCTAAAAAAAAGCATTAAAATAGAAACTGCTCCAATTTACGGGTTGAAATAAAATTAAATCGTAAGAATCATCAGATGACTATAAACAGAATGAAAATAGTCATCTGATGAATTTTATAATTAAGATTTGGAATTTAAAATCGAGCTACAAAGTTTTCAAAATCTTGTAGGTTTTTTTATTCAAAAGGTAATTTTCTTTCTAAAAACCAAAATAAGAAATCCTAATAAAATATAACTAATAGCAACAATCAATAAACCAAACTTTATTACGGCAAAGTAATATGCCATTGCACTCCACTTTTGTTGTAAATCACCAAGCAGTAATTTTATTAGTGCAATATTTTCTAAAACATCAAAAAATGCAACAATAAAAGGAAGAAGAATTGAAACCTTTTTAAAGAAAATATTTTTTGATTTGATAAATAAACGGTCATTAATCAAATAAACTAACCAAGAAATAAATGAAGCATATATTAATAAAAATAAAAAGTCAAAACCAAGGCTAAGTCCGGCAGCAGATTTTGCAGTAGCATCCCATGCATTAATTATTTCATTAGAATTTGATAATTCTTTAGCCAATTCAAAAGATACTATACCATTTTGTGACACTTCATTTATTAAAAAACTATCCAAATAACGCATTACAGCTATCGACATTAGCAATAAAACCAATAATGTAATTGAAAAACGATTCTTATTTTTTTTGCTTATATTTTCAATAAACCCCTTAAACATATCCTATTAATTGCTCTTAATTTTGATAAATATACAGTAATTTAGCTAAATATTTTTTAAAAAATGGCTAACCTAATTTACAAAAGTATAAAAATTAATTACACCTCTCAAGGCACTGGAAACGTCGTGGTTTTATTACACGGTTTTTTAGAAAATATTTCTATGTGGCAGGAAATTATTCCGCATATAGCGAAAAAACACAGAGTAATTTGCATTGATTTATTGGGTCATGGTTCAACTGGCAATTTAGGTTATATTCATACTATGAAAGAGCAGGCCAAAATGGTTAAATTTGTTTTAAATCACTTAAAATTAAGAAAATACATTTTTATTGGTCATAGTATGGGTGGTTATATTTCTCTCGCTTTCGCGGAATTATTCCCTAAAAATATCAAAAAATTATGCTTAATGAATTCATCAGCCCAACCTGATGATAATGAAAAAAGAAAAAATAGAGATCGAGCAATTAGAGCCGTAAAACACAGTCCGAAAACTTTTGTAAAACTGGCAATACCCAATTTATTTTCTGAAGCAAACAAAACCAAATTTACAGTAGAAATAAAACAGATCACACAAGAAGCTCTTAAAATTTCACCACAAGGAATTATTGCTGCAATGGAAGGTATGAAAATTAGAAAAAACAGAACAATCCTTTTAAAAACCTCTAATTTTCCTATTTTGATGATTATTAGTAAACAAGATCCTGCTTTAGAATATCAATGCTTAATTGATCAAACCAAGAATACTCCAGTTTTAATTCAAGAATTTCCAGATGGGCACATGAGCCATGTTGAAAACAAAAATGAATTAATTGACACTTTAATTAAGTTTGTAAATTAAAATAGATGACAACTAATTGTCCGCTTTGTTCTAGCATTGGTACTACTTTTTTTAAAGATGAAAAACAACATTTTTATCTTTGCAGAACTTGCAAAGGTATTTATAGAAACACTAGTGAATACCTAAATCAAACTGATGAAAAAGAAAGGTATCAACATCACAAAAATCACATCAAAGATCTTGGTTATATAAAATTTGCTGACCCCATTATATCTTCTGTAAAAAAATATTTTAACAAGAATCATAGAGGGCTGGATTTTGGAGCAGGACACACACCTGTAATTTCTGAAATATTAAAAAATGTTAACTACCAAGTTGAAATTTACGACCCATTATTCTTTAACAATAAAAAAGTCTTAAAAAATAAATACGATTTTATTACCTGTTGTGAAGTGATAGAACATTTTTATAAGCCTAAAAAAGAATTTGAATTGTTGTACAATTTATTAAAACCAAATGGAAAATTAATATGTATGACTTTAATTTATCACAAGAGTATTGATTTTGAAAATTGGTTTTATAAAAATGATCCAACCCATGTATTTCTTTATCAAAAAGAAACCTTTTTATGGATTAAAAATAATTTTAATTTTCAAAATGTTAAAATTGATAATCGATTGATAACTTTTACCAAGTAATTATAAATTTATAAGTCCTTAAAAAGATAAAAATAACTTACTCTTCTTTCATGGCATTCCAACCTTGGGCGGTAAGCTCTATTTTTTGATTTCCTCTGGTAATTAAATATTTACCCTCTTCTTTTTCGGTAATATGACCAATTACAGTAAGATTTGGGTTTCCTTTAATTTTAGGATAATCATCTTGTGAAATTGTAAATAATAATTCATAATCTTCTCCTCCACTAAGAGCAATTGTAGTACTATCCATATTAAATTCTTCACAAGTGGTGATCACTTGTTGATCTAAAGGAATTTTATCTTCATATAAATTACATCCAACTTTTGATTGCCTACACAAATGTAATATTTCGGAAGACAATCCATCAGAGATATCAATCATAGAAGTTGGTTTTACTTTTAAATCTTTCAATAATTTGACAACATCTTTTCTTGCTTCCGGTTTTAAATGACGTTCTATCAAATAGGTGTAATTTTCTAAATCAGGCTGTGAATTCGGGTTCACCTCAAAAACTTGTTTTTCTCGTTCTAAAACTTGTAAACCTAAATATGCCGCACCTAAGTCACCTGTAACAACCAATAAATCACTTGGTTTAGCTCCATCACGATAAACAATATCTTCTTTATTTGCTTCACCAATTGCTGTGATACTAATTAAGATACCTTTGGTTGAAGAAGTAGTATCACCTCCTACCAAATCTACCTGATAAGTAGCACAAGCCAAATGAATACCAGCATATAATTCTTCTAATGCTTCTAAAGGAAAACGGTTTGAAACAGCAATAGAAACAGTGATTTGCTTTGCCTCACCATTCATAGCATAAACATCTGATAAATTGACCATTACAGCTTTATACCCTAAATGTTTTAAAGGCATATAGCTCAAATCAAAATGGACTCCTTCAACCAATAAATCCGTTGTAACAAGAATTTGTTTATTTTTAATTTCAAGAACTGCACAATCATCACCCACACCTTTGATAGTGCTTTTGTGATGGATTTTGATTTGATTTGTTAGGTGTTCAATTAATTTGAATTCACCCAAATCAGATAAAGTAGTTTGTGACTGGTTTTTATTTTCTAACATTTTGCAAAGTTAAATAAGTATTTATCCTTTTAAAACTTTTCTTTGTGATAAAATTAATTTTAATTATTTTAGAAAAATAATATAAACTTCATTGATAGTAGTAACATGGTATTAGATAGAGCCTATAAAAATGCAAAAAAAATAAACATCAACAAAAATTCTAAAATTATTTTTTTTAGTGATTTGCACAAAGGCGATAATAGCTATGCTGATGATTTTGCACATAATTTGAAAATTTACAATTATGCAATGGAGGAGTATTATAAAAAAGATTACACTTATATTGAATTAGGCGATGGAATTGAACTTTGGGAAAATAAATCTTTTGAGCCAATTTACAAAGCAAATGAACATACTTTCAATTTATTAAAACTATTTCATCGTAAAAATAGATTATACTTACTTTGGGGAAATCATGATATGGAATTTAGAAATCCATTAAAGGTAGAAAAGGTGTTTAGAACTTTTTTTACACCTAAAAATATTGCTGCAAAAAACACTTTTTTTGATTTAGAATACTATGAAAGCTTATTATTAGAATTAGAAAACACAAAAAAAAGTATTTTTTTAATTCATGGTCATCAAGTCGATTACATGAATTATGTTCATTGGAAATTCAATCGTTTTTTTGTGCGTTATTTTTGGAAATACATGCAAAAATGGTTCGGTATAAGTGACCCTCCCAGCCCTGCAAAAAATTATTCAGGTTTGATAAAAGTTGAAAAAAAATTAAACAAATGGATTGTCAAAAACAACAACCAAATGTTGATTTGTGGCCATACTCACAGACCACGTTTTCCTGATCCTGGTGATATTCCTCTTTTTAATGATGGTAGTTGTGTTCACCCCCACTCTATTATTGGAATTGAAATAGTAAACCTTCAAATTTCATTAATAAAATGGTATGAACATATTAATGAAGACAAAACTGTTAGTATTGTAAAAACTATT
>JAUWLK010000011.1 GCA_030613745.1 Flavobacteriaceae bacterium
AGATGAAAACAGAACTAGTGTATCATTCACCTTTACATTTAAAAATTTAGCCAAGCCTTCAGCAACCAAAATGGATTTATCATTGGATTTTATAAATTCTCCATCTTGGAGATATGACTTAATTTTTGTCATTTTATCTTCTTTATCAGGAGAAATTCCCATAACTACCACTCCTTTTGTAGATTCACCAGAAGAAGCCAAAGAAAATGATTCTAAACGCGGTATGACAACATTTACTTTTGGGTCGGATTCAAGTTTAGTAATAATTTCGTCTTCCAAAGAAAAAATATTATTAATATTTTTATCGTCCCAATATCCTTTTTTATGTATCTGAATATACCCGGAATAAGATTCAACAGCATTCTCTTTCATTTTTCCGTAAGAACCTGTTTGAAATCCTCTCATGATAATTGCAAAAAACAAAGCAAACATAATAGAAGCTACTGTAATCAATGTTCTTCGTTTGTTACGCCATATATTTCGCCAGGCTATTTTTAGTATTGTATTCATACTTACCTCACCTTTTTCATTTTTTGTTGAGAGAAAAATGACTCCGGTAAATCAACATCAAACTTTATTTCTTTAATATATAATACTGTCTTTTTACCTTCTTCATTTGCCGGAACTATTTCTATTCTTGTAGGTATTAATCTTCCATCCATTTTTTTAAAATCATATGCAAAATCACTTTTTACCAATTCATCGTCCTCATCATAATACTCTGTTCTTATTTGAATATATTCCTCTTTAGTTATCCATTTGTAAACTTTCCCCCATACAACTGCCGCTTCCTCTTTTGGAATCATTTCAATTTTAAAAGTATCAAAATTTTCTACTTTTTCTTCACCTACAATTTTATGGTTATAATCTATTACAATTGAACTCTCTTTTAAAATATCATCATTTGTATAATCAGAACCCATCCATCCTTGAGACATCATTGAAGCCGGAATTTTTATCATACGGCCTATAGAAGGCATCCAATTCCACATTTCTGTTTTTCGTTTTAAAAAAACCTGCCCTTTGTCTTTTGCCGGAGCTGTAATATAAGTCATTGAAAAATCCATACCTCTTCCCCAACTTTTCATACTTACCGACCGCTTCCAAGTAGGGCGTATAATTTCCATATCCATTATTGAAGTATTTGTTTTTCCCCTGGTTTTTTCATCAGCTTTTTTTATTATTTCTACTGCCGATATTTTCTCTTGAGCAAAACTGTTACTTGCAAACAACCCTAATACCAGAATAAATGCAACAAGATTCTTTTTATTCATTTTGATAATTATTTAAATTTTTCAATTAATTTTTCTAAAACTTCATTTAACGGATATGCTTTTCCCATCATTATATATCCAAGCGAAACACCATCAATAGTACTACCTAACAACAAAGCTGTAGCACTGGGGTTCTTATCTCCTTTATTTTTAAAATATGCTTCAAATATTTTCATGTATTGGTCAAAAAAAGGTAAAAATACTTTACTAAAAAGATCTTGAACTTTGGGCTGAGCAATTAAATTATAGTACAATTTCCAAAACACCTCGTTAGATTTTAACATTTCAAAATTAGCTTTTATCGCTTGCTCAAAATCTTTTTCTGATCGTATTTCATAATTATGTTGCGCAAAAAGTTCTGAAAATTGATTTAATCCATAAAGTAGTACATTCTCCAATAAATCATTTTTACTTTGAAAATAATTATATAAATTTCCTTTTGACACTTTTGCCTCTTTAGCTATAGATTGCATAGAGGTGCCGGTAAATCCATCTTCTGAAAACATTATTAGTGCTGATTCAATTATCAACAATTCCTTTTTTTTTCTTATTTCCTTATTTTGTTTTTCTGTTCGTGGTGACATTAACCTTAGTTTATGACTGACTGGTCGGTCAAAGATATTAAATTATCATCAAAAAATAGTAGATATTCTAATTTCTTTTTTTATTTTAAAATATTCTTAAAAAGAAAATCATTAATAAATAAACAAAAAATAGTAACTTTAAACTGTAAATAAAACTATTTAATAAATTATGGAACATTTTGACAAACAAGCTCAAAACTGGGATGATGATAATATGAAAGTGGATAGAGCAAATACTTTTGCTAAAGAAATTTTAAATATTATTCAGCCAAACAAATCTATGAACGCTCTTGAGTTTGGGTGTGGAACAGGCCTATTAAGTTATCAACTAAAAGATGATTTTAATACGATTACTCTTATCGACACATCTGAAGAAATGATAAAAGTTTTAAATGAAAAAATAATAAACAATAACATTAAAAACTTTAACCCTATTCATATTAATTTATTGAATGATGAACTTGATAAAAAAGACTTTGATGTAATTTATACTTTGATGACCCTACACCATATCAATGATCTCAACAAAATATTAAGCATTTTTCAATCCCTTTTAAAAACAAATGGTTATTTGTGTATTGCTGATTTGGTAAAAGAAGATGGAAGTTTTCATTCTAATACTCCTGATTTTGATGGTCATAATGGTTTTGATAGAAAAGAATTAAGTTCAATATTAGCTAATAACGGGTTTAAGGTTTTAAATTATAACATAAGCTTTGAAATAGAAAAAAAAGATGACGATTCTATAAAAAAGTATCCTTTATTTTTAATGATATGTAAAAGAATTTATTAAACTTATAACCATTTTAAATTATCCATAAAAAATATCTTTTTCAATAGAATATTGTTTAAATTTATATTGAATTTATAAACTATATTCACATGGATAAAAAATTCAAAGTAAAGGTTAATAATTCCTTAGATTTTAACCTTAGCCAGAAACTAATAGATGGCTTAGATATAATTCCAGAAAAAAATTCAAAATTTCACATTCTAATTGACAATCAAGCTTTTAATGCTAATTTGATCCAATCTGATTTTTACAAAAAACAATATACAATTGTTGTAAATTCAAATACTTATCAAGTAAATATTACCAATGAAATAGATTTACTAATAGATAAAATGGGGTTTTCAGCTAGTGCAGGAAAACAGGTTAATGAAATTAAATCTCCCATGCCTGGAATTATTATTGATATCAATGTAAAAGAAGGAGATGAAGTTAAAGAAGGAGACACCTTATTAATTTTAGAAGCCATGAAAATGGAGAATACAATAACTTGCCATAGAGATGCTGTCATTAAAAAACTCACAGTAAAAAAAGGAGAGGCTATTGAAAAAGGCAAAATTTTAATCGAATTAGAATAAACTTACCTCAAAAATTATCCATTCATGAAAAAAATATTGGTTGCAAACCGTGGCGAAATTGCCATACGAGTTATGAAAACTGCAAAAAAAATGGGAATCAAAACCGTTGCCGTTTACTCAAATATTGATAGAAATGCACCTCATGTTAAATTTGCTGATGAAGCAATAAATATTGGAGATAATCCTTCAAATAAATCCTATTTACTTGGAGATAAAATTATTGAAGTAGCAAAAAAATTAAATGTAGATGCTATTCATCCAGGTTATGGTTTTTTAAGTGAGAATGCCGATTTTGCAGAAGCTGTAGAAAATAATAATCTCATTTTTATAGGTCCTAAATCAAAATCTATTAAAATGATGGGAGATAAATTAGCAGCAAAAGATGCTGTTAAAAATTATAACATCCCAATGGTTCCGGGTGTTGATAAAGCAATTACCGATATTGACGAAGCAAAAGAGATTGCTAAAAAAATTGGTTTTCCAATATTGATCAAAGCTTCAGCTGGAGGTGGTGGAAAAGGTATGCGTATTGTAGAAAATAAAGAAGAATTTGAATCGCAAATGAATAGAGCTGTTAGTGAAGCCACATCAGCTTTTGGTGATGGTTCAGTTTTCATTGAAAAATACATTACTTCACCACGTCATATCGAAATTCAAATTTTAGCAGATAGCCATGGTAATTTTGTTCATCTTTTTGAAAGAGAATGTAGTATCCAACGCCGTCATCAAAAAGTAATTGAAGAGGCTCCTTCTTCAATACTAACTCCGGAGTTAAGACAAAAAATGGGAGATGCAGCTGTAAAAGTTGCCAAATCATGTGATTATTTGAGCGCTGGTACTGTAGAGTTTTTGGTTGATAACAAAATGAATTTCTATTTTTTAGAAATGAATACACGCTTACAGGTTGAACATCCGGTTACAGAATTTATTACCGGAATTGATATGGTTGAACAACAAATAAAAATAGCGAGAGGAGAAAAAATATCTTTTAGTCAGCAAGATTTGAAAATAAATGGTCATGCTATAGAATTAAGGGTATATGCCGAAGATTCTTTAAATGATTTTTTACCTAACGTAGGTACATTAAAAACATATAAAACACCTCATGGTAAAAATATACGATTAGATGATGGATTTGAAGAAGGTATGGAAATTCCGATTTATTATGATCCTATGATTTCAAAATTGATAACATATGGTAAAAACAGAATGGAAGCTATCCAATTAATGATTAAAGCCATAGAAAATTATAAAATTGAAGGAGTTGAAACAACTTTACCTTTTGGGAAGTTTGTATGTGAACACGAAGCTTTCCGTACCGGTAAATTTGATACACATTTTGTAAAAAATTATTATTCTGCTGATAAATTAAATTCAGAAATAGAATCAGAAGCAAAAATTGCTGCAATGTTGGGATTAAAAATTTATTTAGAAGAACAAAAAACTTTAAGAATACCCATAAATTAATATATTTCTCATCTCAATAACTATCAGAATGAGAAGAAATTAAAGGCTTATGAATACAAAGCAAGAAAATTTATTAAAAAAAATAACTGAAGCCAAATTAGGTGGAGGTGAAATAAGAATTAAAAAACAACATCAAAAGAAAAAATTAACCGCTCGAGAAAGAATTGATATCTTATTAGATGAGGGATCCTTTGAAGAAATTGGTATTTTAGTAACACATCGTACTACCGATTTTGGTATGGATAAGCAATTGTTTTATGGTGATGGTGTAGTAACAGGTTACGGTACCATTAATCGTAGATTGGTTTATATTTTTTCGCAAGACTTTACCGTTTTTGGTGGAGCCCTTTCAGAAACTCATGCAGAAAAAATATGTAAAATCATGGATCTTGCTGTTAAAGTGGGAGCTCCAGTAATTGGTTTAAATGACTCTGGTGGTGCAAGAATTCAAGAAGGTGTTAGATCTTTAGGGGGATATGCTGATATTTTTTACAGAAATGTTCAAGCATCTGGTGTTATTCCTCAAATATCAGCTATTATGGGACCTTGTGCAGGAGGTGCGGTTTATTCGCCCGCTATGACAGATTTTACATTAATGGTTGAAGAAACAAGTTATATGTTTGTTACCGGACCAAATGTTGTAAAAACTGTTACTAATGAAAAAGTAACTTCTGAAGAATTAGGAGGAGCAATTACACATTCAACCAAATCTGGAGTTACACATATAACATCTTCAAATGACATACAAAGTTTATTGGATGTTAAAAAATTACTAAGCTATATTCCTCAAAATAATCAAGAGAAAACACCTGATCTTCCTTTTGAAATTGGTGAAGAAGTTAGAGAAGAATTAGAAGAAATTGTTCCAAAAGACACACATAAACCTTATGATATTCGAAAAGTGATCGATGGTATATGTGATGCAGCATCTTTTTTTGAAATTCATAAGGATTATGCAGATAATATAGTTGTTGGATTTGCTCGATTGGCAGGAAAAAGTATTGGAATAATTGCCAATCAACCAATGAGTTTAGCGGGAGTTTTAGATGTAAACAGCTCAAAAAAAGCAGCTCGTTTTGTACGTTTTTGTGATGCATTTAATATTCCACTTTTAGTATTAGAAGATGTTCCCGGTTTCTTACCAGGTACAGATCAGGAATGGAATGGCATAATCGTGAATGGGGCAAAATTATTGTATGCCTTTAGTGAAGCAACAGTACCAAGAGTAACTGTAATTACACGAAAAGCATATGGTGGAGCTTATGATGTAATGAATTCAAAACACATTGGTGCTGATATGAATTTTGCCTGGCCTACTGCAGAAATTGCCGTTATGGGAGCTAAAGGTGCAAGTGAAATAATCTTTAAAAAAGAAATTAAAGAAGCCGAAGATCCTGAAGCAAAATGGAAAGAAAAAGAAGCCGAATATGCTTTTAAATTTGCAGATCCGTACAGAGCTGCACGAAGAGGATTTATTGATGAAGTGATTTTACCTAAAAATACACGTAGAAAATTAATCAAAGCTTTTGCAATGTTGGAAAATAAAAAAGTAAATAGACCAAAAAGAAAGCACGGAAATATTCCGCTTTAAGCTTAAGTCTAAGTTTTATTTTCAGTAAAAAAATGGAATAAAAATTATTTTACAAATCTTCCATCATCTTTTGATGTTGGAAGTTTATTTACTTTTTTTTCATACCAACCATTTTTGGTAACATCTCTATAATCAAATTCAGAAATAAAAGGTTTAATATCAAGTAACGGTGTTCCTTCAATAATATCAAAATCCTTAACATAAAGAATATTTTTTTCAATTTTAACAAGACGAACTATAGAAATACCTATTGAATTCGGTCTGCCAGGAGCTCGCGTAGCAAATATTCCATGTGTTTGATTATCTAAAAAAGGTTTTACTTGTAAAGAAGACTTTTTGATCAAATGAAGATGGTATATTAAAATAATGTGTGAAAAACCTTCTAAATCTTTTAATCCTTCTTCAAATTCTTGAAATACTTCAATTTTCCCTTCAACATCTGTTGCTACAACTGCCTGAATTGGTGTGCCTTTAGGCACTTTGAAAGGTGAGTGGATAATTCCAATTGGTTTGTATATTATCTCTTTCATAATTTAAAAACAAACTTATTAAACTATTTCAGCGCTTAAACCTAAATTTAATAGTTGTGTACATCGTGATTTTAGGTCATCTAATTCACCTGTTTTAACGGCACACTTTCCTTTATAATGAACTAAAAAAGTACATTGTTCAGCCTGTTCTAAAGTATGATCACAAATATCAATTAATGAATCAATTACATAATCAAAAGTATGAACATCATCATTAAATAAAATAATTTCGTGTTGATTTACTAGCTGTTCAAGTGTATCTAAGTCTTCTTGGATTTTTTCTTTTGTCATAAATATTTCTTCCATCATCATGCAATTATTATTTTACAAAACTATATAAAATTTTAATCTAAAACCTATTATAGCTGTTAAATCCAATCATTGGTTATGAGGTCCCGTTATAAAAACGGAATTTGTACTAACTAAATGATTAAATAAACACTAAATCAAAGTTTCACAAATTTTAATGCAGCCCAATTATTTTTTTCTAATTTCTTCTCTATCCTTAGTTGACTCTTTTTAGCTTCCTTATTAATAACTGGTATATCTTCGGTATAAAATCCACTTAGTAATAGTATTCCTTTTTGTTTTAAACTTGTAACATAAACTTCAATGTCTTGTAACAAAATATTTCGATTGATATTGGCAATAATTACATCGTATTTTTTATCTTTTAATAATGATACATCTCCTTCAAAAACTGAAATATTTTTACAATTATTTCGCTCTATATTTTCTAAAGAATTTTCATAACACCAGTTATCAATATCAATTGCATCCAAATTTTTTGCTCCTTTCATCTCGGAAAAAATGGCTAAAATTCCTGTTCCACAACCCATATCTAAAATAGTTTTTCCTTCCAAATCCAAATCGATTAAATGTTGAATCATTAAATATGTAGTCTCATGATGACCAGTACCAAAACTCATTTTTGGTTCAATACTAATATCGTATTTTAAATTAGGGTTTTCATGAAAAGGTGCTCTAATACTTACTAAATCATCAACCTGAATAGGATTAAAGTTTTTTTCCCATTCACTATTCCAATTTACTTGTTCAATTTCTTCAATAGTATAAATAATTTCATATTTATCTGATTGTAAAATTTGAATATCTTTTAAAATAGTATCATTCCAATCCTTTTTTTGAATGTAAGCTATTACACCATTTTCATTTTCGGTAAAACTTTCAAAGCCAACAACACCTAACTCTGCAATAAGAATTTCGGTTATTAATTGGCTTGGTAAAGTATCTGATTTTATGATAAAAGTGTAGGAAATGTAATTCATAACAAGAATTAATTTAAAAAAAATATTCCCACTTTCGTGGGAATAATATAATATTTGTAAATCCTTAAATAGCCTCTATCAAAGCCATAAAATCATCAGCATTTAAAGCTGCTCCTCCAATTAAACCACCATCAACATCTTCTTTTGAAAAAATTTCTTTGGCATTTGCTGGTTTTACACTACCTCCATAAAGTATTGAAACTTCTTCAGCTATATCACTTAAATATCTTTCGGCCACTAATTCTCTAATAAAAGCATGCATTTCCTGTGCTTGTTCCGGACTAGCAGTTTCACCTGTACCAATTGCCCAAACAGGTTCATAAGCCAGAATTATATTTTTCCATGCTCCACTTCCCAAATGAAAAAGTGCTTTTTTAATTTGATTTTCAACTACTTTAAAGTGATTTCCACTCTTTCTATCTTCCAACACTTCTCCAAAACAAAAAATTATTTCTAATTTATTTTTTAAAGCAGTATCTACTTTTTTGGCTAATGATTCATTTGTTTCACCAAAATATTCTCTTCTTTCTGAGTGTCCTAAAATTACAATGTCTACATGAACACTTTTAATCATACTTGCAGAAATTTCACCTGTATAAGCTCCACTTTCTTCTTTGCACATATTTTGGGCCGCAACTTCAATTAAACTATCTTTAGTTTTTTTAGAAGCTTTTTGAAGGTTAGTAAATGGAGGAGCAATAATAACACGAGTGTTATCTAATTTTACTTCCTTTATTGCTTTTTTTAATTCTTTAACCAATGCTTTTGATTCGCTATAGGTTTTGTTCATCTTCCAGTTTCCTGCAACTATTTTACTTCTCATTATGTGAATTTTTAAAATTTTCAAAATTGAGCAACAAAGATAAACCAAACTAATAAAATGACTACTTTTGCACAACGTTTTTTTATTAAATATGAACAAACAACAACTTATTGAGCAAATCAAAATCAAAAAATCATTTTTATGTATTGGTTTAGATGTTGATTTAAAGAAAATTCCTAAGCATTTGTTAGAATTAGATGATCCGATCTTTGAATTCAATAAACAAATTATTGATGCTACTCATCATTTGGCTGTTTCCTATAAACCTAATATCGCTTTTTACGAAGCTTATGGTATTAAAGGCTGGAAATCATTAGAAAAAACCATTAACTATATCAAAAAGAATTATCCTGAAATTTTTACTATTGCCGATGCCAAACGAGGTGATATTGGTAATACCTCCACTCGTTACGCTAAAGCATTTTTTGATGACTTAAATTTTGACTCTATAACAGTTGCTCCATATATGGGAAGTGATTCTGTGGAACCTTTTCTCGCTTTCGCGGATAAATTCACAATACTTTTAGCTCTAACCTCAAATGTTGGCGGACTTGATTTCCAGGTCTTAAAAGATGAAAATGGGATTACTCTTTATGAAAAAGTTATACAACAATCTTTAAACTGGAAAAACAGCGATCAATTAATGTATGTAATCGGTGCCACTCGCTCTGAGTATTTTAAAAAAATTAGAAAAATTATTCCTAACCATTTTTTACTGGTTCCCGGTATTGGTACTCAAGGCGGAAGTTTACATGAAGTTTGTAAATACGGATTAAATAAAGATATTGGTTTACTAATTAATTCTTCCAGAGGAATAATTTACGCATCTAACAAAAAAGATTTTGCTCAAAAAGCCAAAGAAAAAACCTTGGAGTTACAAAAAGAAATGGAAACCTATATCAATTAATGTTTATAAAAATATTTATATTATTTAGTGTAGAAATTATTTTAGACTAGATTTTTTTCGGGGTGTAGCGTAGCCCGGTTAGCGCGCCACGCTGGGGGCGTGGAGGTCGGAGGTTCAAATCCTCTCACCCCGACCATAAAAAGGTTTTATTGTAAAGCAAGTAATCCTCTCACCCCGACAAAATGAAAACTTTTCACAATAGTGAAAGGTTTTTTTGCTTATTAAGATATATGTTTACTTATTAATCAATATAAAAGCAAAAAAATCTAACGAACGAAGTGAATAAAAAGCTTTCTTTTAGCAAAATCCCTAAAAAGGATCCGCAACTAAAAGAAGCTAATCCTTGTCATTACATCACTTTAAAAAGTAATAGAAAAATAATATTGAAAGCAATGAAAGGATTTTAATTTTTAAGACTTCAAAAATTTGTTTTTGTAAGTTTTATGGCTATCATTTGATTTGTTTTAATTAAATTTTATGGATTTGATACAATTTTACTAAAATACACCCTGGTTTTACTGGATTTATAAGGCTTTTACTAAAATTGAACCAAAAATAATTTTAGGATTTAATCAGCTATTTGAATATTCGTAATTTAACAACTTAAAATCGCTTTATCGTGTTACCCTTTTGTTATTCTCCCTTAGTTTTGTAATCACACTTTTTATAGAGATTTTTTTATGATATGAAACACTATTAATTGGTAATTTCTTATCGGGGGAAAACTCTCAATAATTGTCAACTGTGACCAAACTGATAAGGACGAATTATACGCTCTCAAAACTAAATAAAAATTAGTAATAGTGATAAATCGTAGTTTTTAGAACCAAAAAATAATTATCCGAAAATATATAGAATAAGGTTTCAAATATTTGAATATTCTAAAAGTGAACAAAATATTATAGTCTTTACCTATAATTTTATCTATTCTTTTTAATTTTTTTTATAAATTTATCAAGTCATTTATATATTTAAAATCAATTAAATGACCATTTTATTAACCATTGAAAAACCCATTCTCTAAATGCTCAACAGATATATTTTCTTAGTCAATAATTACTATTATATTTAATTTATAAAATGAAGAGGTATTCCGTTTATAAGGTCAATAGACTTTCTAGTAATATATCTGATGATCTCTGTGGAAAAGCAATATTATTAAACGATTTTTCTCTTCCTTGGAGAGATGAAACTCCTCAAAAAACAAGTTTTAGAGCACTCTATGATGACAAGTATTTATACTTACGGTATGATGTGAAAGATTCGAACATCAATATTTATAATCAGAATGATAATAAAATGGATGTAGTACAATCTGATAGAGTAGAGATTTTTTTTAGAAAAAATAAGGAATTAAATCCATACTATGTACTAGAAATTGACCCAAATGGAAATTGCTAGATTATTTGGCAATGTTTTATAGAAAGTTTGATTATACATGGAGTTGGCCAAATGGTCATTTATTTACTAAAGGATGTATAAATACTGATGGTTACAGAGTAGATGTAAAAATAAGTCTGGAATCATTAAAGGCACTTGATTTAATTCATAAAAATATAATTCAAATTGGTATATATAGGGGTGATTGTATTTCACTTCCAAATGAAAAACAAAAAAATGCAGACATCAAATGGATTACTTGGGTTGACCCAAACACTGAAACTCCGGATTTTCATGTCCCTTCTTCGTTTGGATTTTTAGAATTAATATCTGATTGACATTTTTATGTGTTTCTAGCTGCTATTAATTTAAATTCTCTGTGCGAGAACTTATATTTTTATATATATTTTACGTTTATAAAGCCAGTAGGTTATATACCATAAAAAATACCATGTAATAATGCTTGTAATAATATTAGCAGATAATTCTCCTATCCATCCAAATAACCCAAAAGTAAAAGGCTTAATTATACGAGTAATAAAGCTACCACCACCAACGTGTGCAAATAAGTAAATAAATAATGGATTTATCCCAACAATCACAGCAAATTTTGCCCATCTTCTATAACCCTTCATATCAATTATCCAATAAAACAATGCAAATGTAAGTAGTGACCAACCACCACTTACAAAAATAAAAGAGCTCGTAGATATTCGCTTAATTATTGGTGTAAAAGAATCAAAGCTGTAACCGATAATAAGTCCAACTATTCCACCTATGATCATGATTTTCAAAATTTCTTTTTTTGATTTATTACTCAAAATAATTTTACCAATAATCACACCCCATATTGTGTGCGCAATTGTAGGAATTGCATTAAAAGAAACCCAATGACCTTCAGATAATTGACCAGATATCAACAAATCAATATAAGCACCGAAATTTTGATCTGGTGTAAATGGTAGATTGAATCCTTCTATCGAAAATGTTCTATAAATTAGTTCTGAAAGCGCAATAAATAAAATACTTAAAACAAACTGTAAGCTAATAGATTTATTTCTCAACAAAAAAGCGATTAAATAAGTAACCGCTAATTGCGACAATACATTCTGGAATAAAAAAGTAATTTTACCCGCATCAATACAATACAAACCCCAGCCCAATATTAGCATTAGAGCTGAACGGGTAAATGCATGTTTTACCACCATCCTTTCACTGCTTCCTTTTTTAAGCCTATTTTTTTCCGAAAAAGGAATTGCAACTCCAACAATAAACATAAAATATGGTTGAACTAAATCCCAGAAATGAAGTCCATTCCATGTATGATGGTGGAGTTGATTGCCAATAAAATTTATTATAGTCCCTTTAAATTGAGGGTCAACTAGAAAGTAAAAAAGTCCAGTAAATTCAGCTATTAATAAGAACATTGTAAATCCACGAAATGCATCTAAAGATAATAATCTTGAGCTTTTATTATTCTTTTCAATTGAACTGTTCTTCATTCTATTTCACCATTAATACTATTAATTTTTATACGATATTAAAAATTAAATTGGGTTGAGTCACTAGTACCATATAGACTAAAGATTCTGTATCTAAATAGTGATAAAATGGTACAGGATAACAATTATTTTAAATTATTTTTTTATCTTGATTTTTGATTTAATTTTCTAGATAAGAGATTAAATTTTCAGAATTAATTATATCAATTGGCAATAATTTTTCGGCAGGAATGTCCTTATCAAATAGGAAAAAATCGACTAAATAAGATAAGCTAAAATAAGTTTGACCTTTTGGATTTTGATGAATTAAAAAATCAATTATTCCATTATTTAAATACGTTATATTTTCTTCCAATAAATCATATCCAATTATTTTAATATCTTTAATTTTAGTATCCTGAATGATTCTAGCTATTTTATATGCCTTGGAAGTAGTTACAAAAATACCTGAAATATTAGGGTTTAAACTTAATAAATGAGCTATCTCTTTATTAAAATCCGGACTTTTTATTTTATGTGAAATTATTTTATAGTTACCAGTGGTCAATTCTTTAAAATAATTTCTAAAACCCATTTCTTTTTCCTGCATATGAGTAGCATTATTAAAAACCTCATCAATATGAATAATGAAAATATCTGAATTTTCAGGGGTAATCATATTCATTAATTGAGCAGCAACTCTACCGCTTTGAAATAAATCTTGCCCAACAAAATTTTTAACTTTATTAGAACGAATTTGGCAGTTAAAAATACTTACTTTAATGTTTTCCAAATAATATTTCTCAATAATTTCTATGGTTTCTTTATAGAATAATAGAGTTAACAATACAGCATCTGGAGATAGATTTATTACAGTTTTATTAATTTCCAAAAACGATTTTGTACTATTAGGGCTAAAAAAAAATGTTTCAATAATAACACCTAAAGATTTAAATTCAGCAATAGCTTCATTTATACCATCAACACAGGCTTGCCAGTACGGATCTTCATGAGGATTAGGAACTAATACACAGATATGATAAACTTTATTAATTTTTAAATTTCTTGCAATAAGATTAGGCTGATAATCAATTTCTTTAAGAATATTATTAACTGCATCTAATGCTTTTTGAGATACTTTCCCTCTTTTGTGCAATACTCTGTCAACAGTTCCTTTAGAAACACCCGAAAGTTTAGCAATATCTTTAATGGTATATTTTTTTTTCTTCATAGAAACAAAATGCTGAAATATAGTAATCTTCTTATTGATAAATTAAAAAACCGGACATATATAGCTGATAATAAGTATTTTAATAAATTAACAGTTATGCGCGATTCAACTGCAAGTTACAATAAAAATTAGTAAAGTATTAAAACAAATTGAAAGGATATGGTACATATTATTTTTTTGAATAGAAATTGATAAAATTCAAAATTTATCTGTGATCAATCAAAATACTTTTAATAATATAATCCTTTTTCTTCAATTGTTTTTATTGCATTTTTTTCATGCTTAATTACTTTTTCTAAATTCTTTTTTGATAACATATTTTTTACACCCAGATAATTAATGCTAAATTCATCTAATATTTCTTTAAAAATTAATTGAACTCTTTCTAAATGAAAATCAGACGTGATAATAGTTAAATCATCATATTGGATGGTTAATACAATTTCTTTTATTTTAACTGCATCTTCAACGGTATTATTTGATAGTGCAAAAGGTAAAAAATCTGAATGTAAAACTCCTTTTTTTAATAAATATTCATTTGCATAAAAGGCATAAGGTTTCTTTGTTGTATTAAAATGTTTTCCCCAGCCCCCAGTACATAAAATTAAATCGCCTTTATTAAATAATTCATAACAGGTATTTAATCTTTCTATAGCCATATCACTTAATTCTCCTTTAGATGAATTGGTTGCTCCTAAAACCACAATAATCTTCTTGCTCATAATTTTGAGGTTTGTTAATAATTAACCCTGCACATTATCCTATCAAAAGCTTTGAATATCAACATCTAATATGTATCTTTAATCCAATTATAGGGTTTTCTTTTTATCCATAATCCTCTATTTCTTTTGTCTTTTTTATAATCATGATTCTATATTAGTTTTTTACTAATTTAGTTCATCAAGGTGTGACGTATCCACAGAGCCCAAAGACATTAAAATATCTTATGATGTTGTTGGGACATTCCATTGATCCTGATACATTTTTAAGTAAAACTCCCCCATCTAATTTAGTGATTGCATAGGGTGTTAAAGGTTCTGGAGACATAGTTTCTACTTTAGGTAAAACAGGGTTGTTCCC
Organism: Flavobacteriaceae bacterium; assembly: GCA_030613745.1. Taxonomy (GTDB): domain Bacteria; phylum Bacteroidota; class Bacteroidia; order Flavobacteriales; family Flavobacteriaceae; genus Lutimonas. The sequence goes on from JAUWLK010000011.1 coordinate 15,006, forward strand.
ATAATTGGCCGCAGAAGTTGAAAGAATTACTTTACAGTTGTCGTTCTTTCTTGCCGCTTCCAATATATTTATGGTTCCCACTGTATTGATTTCGATACATTCAGTAATGTTTGATAAAGATTCGGTCACACTCACTAAAGCAGCTAAATGGAAGATTCCATTAGCATCTTTCACCAATTCATTAACAAGCTTTTTATCTCTAATATCTCCTTTTTTAAATTGTACATTTAACCCTTTTAAGTTACTTTCAAAACCTGTTCTCAAACTATCCAAAATGATCACATGATGCCCTTCTTCTGATAAATATTCAGCGATATGACTCCCTATAAATCCTGCACCTCCTGTGATTATATATTTCTTTATTTATTCAAAGCATTTATTTCCATTTCTTTAATTTGTTCTGAAAGACTTTCTATCAATTTCAATTGATTTTTAGCGCGAACTAAATTGTGTTCAGGGTATGCTGTTTTATAATAAATATCGCCATTTAAATAATCTGTTAAAAAGCGTATAGCCATTATAAATATCATTGTTTTTGCACCAAGAGGAAGGTATTGTAATTCTATAGAAGATAGTGATGAACCTATCTCTTTTAAAAACCCTTTCACATAAGCTTTATAATATGCTAGATTAAAATTCACTAACTCTAAATTCTTTTCATCTTCAGCAGCAGTATTGCAAATGGTTCTAATGGCATCTCCAAAATCGTAATGAACAATTCCAGGCATTACAGTATCAGTATCAATTACACAAAGACCTTTATTATTTAAATCAAATAATGCATTTGATATTTTAGTGTCATTATGAGTAACCCTTAATTTTATTTCACCTGATTCTTTCAATCGTTGAATAATATGCATTTCTTCTTTTAAATGCTCTACTTGTTTGATACACGTCTTTGCTTTATTGAGTCGTTCTTCCGAAGCAATTTTTAAAGCATCTTCAAATTGCGAATATCGAAATGACATATCATGAAATTTTGGAATAACTTCCGTTAATTTGGAAATATCAAAATCACTCGTAAGATTTAAAAAATCACCAAATAGTTTACCCCCTTCATAAGCAACTTCTTCATTAGTTACGGTTTCAAAAGTTTTACTATTATCAATATAAATCATCATATTCCAATAATTTCCTTCTTTATCTCTATAATACGAATCACCTTTTTTTGTGTTTACAAAACAAAGAACACGACGTTTGAGTTCTTTTTTTGGTAAGTGTGCCAATTTTTTCTGTAAGTGATTGCTAACATATACTTTATTAGAAATAAGACCCGATACATCCCTAAACACCTCATGATTAATCCTTTGCAGTACATAGGAGGTTTTTTTTGCAGTTTCTATTAAATAAGTGTCATTGATATGACCTGAAGCCAACTCCTCATAGGATAAAAACTCTGAGAAATGATCAAACTTATTGAATACAAATTTTAATTTATCTTCTAACATATCACCAAAGTTTAAGTGGATATTTCTTTTGTTTTATTAATTGCTCTATTTCTTGTTGTACAATTTTTTTATCTTCTTTATATGTTACTCCAAACCATTTTGCATTTGACCTGAGAACTTTTACCGATGCTTTTTCTGATTTTAGAATTTCATTAACTATTAAAGGAATAAGAAATTCTGATTTTAAATTGGTGCTATCCTTTTTTAGAAATTCTTCAAAAAGATGATCACCAAACTCAAAACATTTAGGCGTAAAACCCCAGAAATTCATTGAAACAACAGTATTTTCATCAATTGGAATAAAGTTTCCATTATCATCTTTACGCATTAATTGATTATTTATCTTCTCAATATGAGTGCGTTCTGTAACACCAGATAAATAGCCTTGGTCGTTAACCATACATTCACCCCTTGACACAAAACCGTGATCTGAAATTGTATTTTTTAATAAATAAGCCATTGTGCTAAATTCAAAAGATTCCGGATTGGTATCCATGAGTGATTTAGCCATTATTTCAAAGGCTTCTTTACCATAAAAGTCATCGGCATTAATGATTGCAAAATTCTCTTTTACAACATCCTTAGCCATCAAAAGTGCATGACCTGTTCCCCAAGGTTTTTTTCGCTTAGGATTTTGATACTTTTTAGGTATATATTCAATTTCTTGAAACACATAATCAACTTCAACTTTTCCGGCTAATTTTTTATTAAAAACTTCTTTAAATTCCTTCTCAATACTTTTTCGAATAATAAATATGATTTTTCCAAACCCTGCCTGCAGCGCATCATAAATTGAAAAATCCATGATTGTATCTCCTTCTGCCGTAAATGTATCCAGTTGCTTTAATCCACCGTAACGACTTCCAATACCAGCCGCTAAAATCACAAGTGTAGGTTTCTTTTTATTCATTATATATTAATACTATTTTATAATCTCACATTTTTTTTTAGATAATTGATAATATATTTAATGGTAACACATTGAAAAACAATAAAATTACATACTTTAATAATACTATTATTTAGTATAATCAATTGTAAAATTAGCTATTAATTATTATAATAACAAAGAAAAACAACAAAATGTGTACGAACACATTACATTTATATTGTCGAGCATATATATTATTCATAAGATTTTAGGAAAAGATTTATAACTAGCTTATAAATTTAAAAAGGAAGATATGAGAATTAATTTTTATATAAATCTTTCATAATAATTTGTAAAAGAATTAATTAACCCATAGTGTATTATTACGTGATTTGAATTTTCAAATTATTTACATTTCTATCAAATACAACCTTATATTTTTCGAAAGAAAAGAAAAAGAATTGAAACCTTATTTTCCCAACTTTGTGATCTCCCGATAGATATCGGGATTATGATACGAAGAAATTATGCAAAAAGTTTTCAAGGTTTTAAAACTAGAATTCTATCTAAAATAACTTCTTTAACTATTATACAATTTATCAATAAATTTGTATTTGATAGAAATGTAAATAATTTCGTAAAACCTACTATCCCCTAAGCACTTCTCCTGAAAATTCTTTCTATTCAAAACAATTAATCCAATTTTAAAATTATGGATGATACCTATATGAAATAACATGTTTTGTTGCTGCACTTTTCATGGCTACGAGAATTAACTTCAACAAAGATTGAAAATTCCAAACCAAAAGAAATATTTAAATCTTTATTTTGATATGCAATAAACCCTTTAAATGCCTTTTTATTTTTTAAAATTTCTTCCTGGATACTTGGAAAAGAAAGTTTCAATACACCCTCTGTCTGAAACTGTTACAAAACATTGTTTTTTATCTTTACCTCCAAAAGTAATATTTGTAGGGTTTTTACCTTTTAAGGTTATTTCTCTTATAACATCCCCGGAAGGAGATAAAATAACTACTGTACCTTTGCCATGTCTACATACAAATAAATTACCTTTTTCATCACATCGCATTCCATCCATACCAAAATCAGTAAAAGTTTTAAAAAGTTTTTTATTACTAACGGTTCCGTTAGTATTTATATCATACACCCAAATGTTTCTTTGTACCGATTCGTTAACGTATAGTTTTTTCCCGTCAGGGCTAACTTCTACTCCATTTGTTGTTCCCATATTTTTTTCTAAAAGAACAAATCTTTGATTAGAAATCAACCATAAATTCCCTGTTTCTTCCTTCCAATTAGGATCGCTGGCGTATAATGTACCGTTGGGAGATATTGCTACATCATTAGGCTGATTCATAGTTGAATCATGTGCATAAACAACGGCTTCCGACAATCCTTTTTTAATCATTAATATGTTATGTTTTGTATAATCGGCAATAAACATATTATCAGCTTTGTCAAATCTTATTCCATTTCCAACACTCCCTTCTGGTAGTATGGCAAATAACGAACTCTCACCATATTCATTTACGATACCAATGGTTCCTTCTTCTTTAAAATTTACAGCATATAAATTACCCTTACTATCAACCGCAGGGCCTTCTATACCAGCTGTAAATTCAGACTCTTGGGTGAAATCTATACTGTGGTCCTCTAATTTTTCACATGAGTAAAATACTATGGTAAAAATTTGTAGTAAAATTATTATTGTTTTGTAGTTCAAAATATTAGTTTTTAAAAGTTGTTGTAATTTGATGAGACCCGGGATAATAGCTAATTCTGTATCAGCAAATGGTTTATTGAGCGTATCAATAAACTTATTTGCAATTTCATACTCTTTTTTGTCTAGTCCTTGTAATAATTCTTTTTTTAATAAATTCATTATTATTATGTTTCAATTTATCAAATAAATCTATCAATGCTATTTTTATTTTATTTGTAGGGTTATTCAAGTAATGATTAACATTTTTATTAAAATAAACAGCATCAATTGCGTCGGTATTAATATCGTTTAATATTAAGAAATATTTTTAAATAAAACTATTGCAGAGTGTGTTCCCTCTTGCTATTCCTCCCTTAGTTTTGCATCGTAGTTTTCATAAAAGTTTTTACAAGATAGTAAGTTCTCTATTTATGAGTAACTTTTTTAGGGGAAAACTTTTCATAATTATAAATACCAACCAATCTTAAATTGACTTAAGAAAAATAATTCTTAATTTTGAAATGTAAATTAAAGAAAGATTAAAATATTCCAAATATTGTAAAAATGGTGACTTTAAAAAAGCTAGCTAAAGAATTAAATATTTCTATCTCAACAGTATCTAAAGCTCTAAATGGTAGTTATGAAATATCAGAAAGCACCATTAATAGAGTAAAAAAACTTGCAAATTTTTATAACTATAGACCAAATAAAACTGCCTTAAGTTTAAAAAGCAATAGAACCAATACTATAGGTGTAATAATACCCAACATACTTAATAGATTTTTGGCAAAAGTATTATATGGAATTGAAAGAGAAGCAAACAAAAATGGATATGATATTATAACCTGTATTTCTAATGAATCTCTAGAAAAAGAAAAACAGAGCATGCAATTACTAGTGAACGGTAGTGTTGATGGTTTCATTTTAGCTGTATCTGAAGAAACGCAACAAAAAAAAGAGTATAACCACTTTAATGATATTTTGAATCAAGGTTATCCAATAGTAATGTTTGATAGAATTATCAAAGATGTTTCATGCAATAAAGTAACAATAAACAATTTTGCTTCTACTTTTGATATTACAAAGCAATTTATCTCACTAAAAAAAAACAAGATTGCATTTATTAGTAGCATTAGTGAATTAAAGATAAGTAAATTAAGAGAAGATGGATACAAAAGTGCAATGACAGAACACAAACTCAATAGTTTAGTTTTAAGAATTAAAAAAGAAGATGATAAACAAGCAGTATTAAAATTATTTCTTAAAAAAAATAATGAAATTAATGCGATAATTTCAGCAGACGACACCTTGGGCACTATTGCTATTAATATAGCCTTGAATTTAGGTTATAAGATTCCTAAAGACATTTCTGTAGTTGGTTTTGCAAGTGAATCTATTTCTGATCTTTCTGTCCCTAAATTAACCATTATTAAACAACATGCAATAGACATTGGTAAAAATACTGTTATCTTGTTAATCAATAAATTACAAGAAAAAACTTTTTCTAAAAATGAAAGTATTACAGTTAAAACCAGTTTAATAAGAAAAGGATCGTTTTAGAATAAAAAAATATTCTTTTTCAAGGTTTAATTATTTAGTAAATCACATCAAAAACTTTATCAAACATAATTTCTACGTGTATATCGAACGAATTATTAATAAACTAATTATTTTAAGTAAAAAATTAAAAAAATAGTAAATGTATAATATACATTTATTATCTTTGGCTAACTTTCGTCAGTTAAAATAATAAAGTATGCGCACTAAGAAATACACAAATCCGGTTAAATTAAAGAATATGAAAGTTGAAACATTTGGTGAAATAGACTCAGAAAAAGTCTTATTATTTACACTACATAATTCTAATGGAATTAGTGCCAAAATTACAAATTATGGTGGTATTATAACTTCATTAATGGTGCCTGATAAAAATGGAGTTACTGAAAATATTGTACTAGGCTACAATACCCTAAATGATTATATTAAAGACAGCTCTTACCATGGAGCTCTTATTGGAAGATATTGTAATAGAATTGCTCAAGGAAAATTTTCATTAGATAACAAAGAATATTCATTGACCATTAACTTTCATCCCAACCACCTTCACGGTGGTGAAAAAGGATTTAACAAAATGGTGTGGGATGCCAAAACAATTGAAGGAGATAATTTTGTTGGGTTAGAATTATCTTATTTAAGTAAAGATATGGAAGAGGGCTATCCCGGTAACTTAACGGTTAAAGTAAGGTATGAACTAACAAATGAAAATGAATTGAAAGTTGAATACTTTGCAACTACTGACAAAAAAACAATTGTAAACCTTACACAGCATTCTTATTTCAATCTTTCTGGCAATGTAAAGTCGACCATTTTAGATCACATTTTAAAAATAAATGCAGACTATTACCTTCCAATAAATAGTAGTTTAATTCCACTAGGCGCCCTTCAACCCGTAAAAAACACACCCTTTGATTTTTCTGAATTCACTAAAATTGGAGCAAGAATTAATGAAGAAAACACCCAATTAAAAGCAGCTTCTGGTTATGATCATACGTTTGTACTAAACAAAGAAAATCAAAAATTAGCCGCTGCTGTTTTTGAAGAAGAAAGTGGAAGATCAATGGAAGTATATACTTCGAAACCGGGATTACAACTATATACAGGAAATTTTTTAAGTGAATTTACTCCTGGAAAAGAAGCTGTTAGTTTTGGAAAAAGAAGTGGGTTTTGTTTAGAAACTCAACTTTTTCCAAACACACCAAATGAACCAACATTTCCTACTGCTACACTATTACCAGGAGAAGAATATTATGAATCAACCACGTTTAAATTCTCAATAAAAACCAATTAAATGAAAAATATTATCTTATTATGTATCCTAATAGGACTTAGTTCTTGTAAAGATCAAGGAAAACAAAGTAATGCCGTAACCTCTTCTTCAGAAGAACAAAAAAAACCAAACATAGTTGTAATATATGTTGATGATTTAGGCTATGGAGATGTTGGGTTTAACGGCGCTACCGAATTAAAAACACCCAATTTAGACAAATTAGCTACTGAAGGGATTCGTTTTAATAACGGATATGCCTCATCTGCCACATGTACACCTAGCAGGTATGCTTTATTAACAGGAGTATATCCATGGCGCGAAAAAGATGCTAAGATTTTACCCGGAACAGCACCTTTAATTATTGGTACCGAACAAATGACACTCCCTAGAATGTTAAAAGAAAAAGGATACTATACTGGTATTGTTGGCAAATGGCATCTTGGTCTTGGTAGTGGAAATGTGAATTGGAATGAAACAGTGAATCCTGGACCAAATGAA
>JAUWLK010000141.1 GCA_030613745.1 Flavobacteriaceae bacterium
GTATTTGTACATGTAAATGGACTAGTTGATGAAATCAATGAAGGGGACAAAGTAAGCTACGATGTAGAAGAAAGTCCAAAAGGATTGAATGCAATAAATGTGAAAGTCGTTTAATCGATTACTTTTCAACTTATTTGTAAATGAAAAGCTTGTCATAACTGACAGGTTTTTTTGTGAGATTAATTAAACAAATGTGTATAACAATACCTAAACAGCATGCTACTTGATAGTGCCTGAAAGTTTTGTACATTTAATCCACAGACGAAGGAGCTGTCTATACCATTACTTCCGAAGACTAAGAAGACTTTAAGAAAGACTATTGTTATCTGATAACGATAATTTATAAAAGTCTATATTTGTGAATATATAAAAATTAATGATCATAATTACCTAATAATAAAGTTCAACCTATTTTTAAATTTATAATTATAACTACATGAAAATGAAAAATAAATCCCTGCTTCCAAAAGTATTAATGATGATCATCGCATCTGCCTTTATTTTATCCTGTAACTTTGGATCGAAATCTACAGACACTGCCTCATCTACGGAAAAACAAACTGATTCAAATGTTCAAACTACTCCTGATTTTCAAATCTCACTCGCGCAATGGTCTTTACACCGGACTTATTTTGGAGGAGCTATTGATGATTGGCAGGCATTCGGTAGATTACTCATGGAATCTCCGGATTCTTTATTACAGGGTGAATTGGACCCAATGGATTTTCCTGAGGTTGCTGCAGGTTATGGGATTAACTCTATAGAATTAGTGAATACCTTTTATTTTAGCAAGGGAGATGATATGGCCTATTGGGCCGAGTTCAAAAAAAAATGTGATGAATCTGGAGTAACCGTTGGATTGATCATGTGCGATGCACTAGGTAATATCGGAGACTCTGACCCGGAAGCACGTAAGGCCGCTGTTGAGAAACATTATCCATGGGTAGATATAGCCAATTTTCTTGGAGCACACTCTATACGAGTGAATGCTGCGGGGCAAGGAACTCCTGAAGAATTGACAGTAAATGCTGTTGATGGACTTTCAAAATTAGGTGAATATGGTGCTTCTAAGGGTATCAATATCATTGTAGAAAATCATGGTGGTTACTCTTCAGATAGCAAATGGCTTACCGGAATAATGGCAAAAGTGGGGATGAACAATGTAGGAACACTTCCTGATTTCGGAAATTTCTGCATTGAAATGGGGCCTGAGGGTTGTGTCAAAGAGTATGACCGTTATCAAGGTATTGAGGAGCTAATGCCTTATGCCAAAGGAGTAAGTGCTAAATCACATGATTTTGATGAGAAAGGAAACGAAGTAGAATACGATTTTCTTAGAATTATGAAGATTGTAAAAGAATCAGGTTTCAAAGGTTATGTTGGAATCGAATACGAAGGTAGACAGCTTTCCGAAGATGAAGGAATTAAACGAACAAAAGCATTACTCGAGAAAGTATTTAAAGAATTATAGTGATAATATCACATGTTATCAACTGATAATTTATCCAGAGGTATTTATTTGATTAGAATATATTCTGAAAAAGGTATTACAGTTAGGAAGTTGATTAAGGAATAAAGGAATACATAAAAAACCAGTCATATTATTATAACTGGTCTTTTGGGATGGTTAAAATATTTTTTAAAACATTAATTATTAGGCCATTCTGCCCAATTACTGCAGTGCCCTGCCTTATCAGTTTTTTCAATTGAGGTCTGAATACCTGTGTATCCAGCATTCATAACAGCTCTTGGTGCAAAATGAAATTTTCCATTGGAATTAGATATAAATAACTTTCCAAAATGACCTTGGCTAAGTCCATGACCAGCCTCATGTAAGGCTACTGTTTCAACATCAATATGATTCATTCCATCATCAGCCCATGGAAAAGCATCATTATAATAAATTTCTCTCCAAGCCACATCATATTTACCATTATTATCAAGATCAATAGGATTTCCATTGTTATCCACCCAAATAATTGTAAAAGTAACCCCTAAGATATTGCTTCCAGGTCCCCAGATTGCATCAAATAATGGCTCATGCCAACCACAATGAACTACATCTGAAACATAATTAAAACTACCTCCTAAACCAAATAAAGCAGATATAAAACCAGTAGGCCTTCCATCATTTGGTAATTCGGTCATTCCTAATTCTGAACAAGTAACTCCTTCCCATGTAGCCATTGCTCTATCAATAGCAGCATTTGAAACTGAAACAGCCATATCACTTGTTGGTCTATTATTATCGACATAATAAGATATGTCATTTGTTCCATCGGAAAAATCTGAATAAATATCTGGAGCAAAATCTCCTGCAAGTTGTTTGTTACCAACATTCATGAAAAAAACTGTATTTCCCATTTCATCACTATCCCCAGTAGTAATATATTCTGCCATATAAAGAGCTGCTTTTCGAGTTTCAGATGATTTTAAAAGACCTTCTCCATTATTATTAATAGAAATGGATTGTAGTGTAGATCCTATATCAATATATGTAGGGGCTTTCACAGCTATTTCTTTAAAAGATGATTCTTCTAAAAAAACATCTTCACTTTCGGTTTGACAAGCAAATATTAATAGTGTTAAAACTGTTATTGCTAAAAATTTTGTTTTCATAATATAAGGGATTTAATTAAATTGTTATTTGTATCAAAAATATTACTATTCTATTTTAAATGAAATTGACATGTGATGAATGAATACTTAAAATGTCCAAGCATACCTATTTTTTTATCAAAGCAAATTATTTATGACTCTTAAAAATATATATTAAAGGTGCTAATGAAAATGTTTAATGCAATTATCAAAATCATATTCTTGTTAATCAATCTGTTATGGAGCTGTGAGAGCTCCCGTTCAGACCGAAACAAAAATAGTTGTGTTATTAACATTAAGTGTTAAAACTTAGTCGGTTAACTAATGAAAAGCTTCAGTTAATTCTGAGGTTTTTTTGTTTTATAGAGTGAATAATTTCTTTGAATTATATATAGATATTTATTAAATAAAAAAACCAGTCATATTTCAACTGGTTCTTGGGGATAAACAATAATAATTAATCCTTTTTTTGAATAAAACCTTCGGTATTATAATAAAATCCAATCTCAGAATCAAAAGTGTAAGTCCATTTAGCAACCAGATCTTTCACTTCACCCTCTTTACCAATACCAACAGCCTCTGCTACTATACTAAAAGGAGATTTTTCGTTATATGGAGGATCTTCTTTAGGGGTTATCCATCCAAACCAAGATAATTCCCATCTTCCACGGGATTTATCATCGATGTTTTCGCCATCCACAATTATCTCAGCCTTACCCCATATTTTTGCTTTGAGACCATCTTCTTCAGTCAATGAATTGATATACCAAAAAGATTTTCCTGTAACCCTCCAATCAGTTGCTTTATCATACCACTCAACAATATTATTTATCACTTGTGTCTTGCCATTTGGTAGTTTAATTGTTGTTCCTTTTATTTCAGGTTTATTTGCAGGATTTGATGAACCAGTAAATGATATTTGCCCTTTTTTTAAAGATTTTGTTTCTAGATTACTTAAGGTTGATTGTTTCATAGTTTATATTTTTTAAATTAATCTAACGAATTAGTATCAATATCTCAAACCGACAATGATGATAATCAATGAAATTATTGATAGTTATCAATGAATATAAAAACCAGTCACACTTCTATAACTGGTTATTGAAGGGGTGATAGTTTATCCAATTGCTCCTTCTAATTCTAATTCATCAAATTCTCCTTCTCCTACTGGCTCTTTACCAGTCCTAATAAAACCTATTTTTGAAGACTCATTATAACGAAAATAAATAGGTTTTTCATTTCTTAAAAGGTCTAAAATATGACTATACATAGACAAAGGGTAACGCAAGTAAACTAATTTAGAATTAATAGAATAATAATTTTCAGGAATGCGTTTTTTGCCAGGATAGAAATTTGCTTCCAGTATAAGACTGTTATCATTATAACATCGAATTATAGCACGTGGATTCAAAGGCTTTTTTATAGTAGGTCCTGCTTGTAAGTGCACCCAATACTTCTCTATTTTACCAGTTATTGTATCCATAATATAAGTTTTAAATTAATATTCCCCTAATGTAATGTTCGTAATAGTAACAGGCAATGATATTGGTCAATAGAATAATTGATTTTAATCAATAAACTTAAAAATATACTGATAAAAAAAAGGATATAATATTTTAAGTTATATCCTTTTCTACATTTAAACTGTATCCTTTTGAAAGATTTTAAAGATATATTAATTCAAACAAAACTATAAGATATCTATATTATCTTAAAAATATACAATTTGATTTCAATTATAAAACTTCATGTATTACAGAATTGCTACAATTTTTTAAAATAATTTTATCCTATTCAGCTAAATAATCAATTTAGAGGAGTTTATATAATTAAGTTATATGTTGAGAATTGTACAACTTAAAGGAAATTGATTAAAAAATAAAATAATTTCATAAAATAACCCAAAATTGGTTAACATATTTTGGGTTACAATGAAATGATAAGATCAAAAAATGGGTATTATTATTATTAAGCTACTTTATTATTTGATAGTGTTTATTTTCAATGATTAAAACTAATACTTTTCTATAATGTATAGAAATAGTTTAGGACGAAGTAGAGTTTGAACTGTCCGAATGATGATATTTATTTATCAAGAGAAATTTATTTGTTTAAATATTTAATTTGAAAATAGGACTATTGTGAGAAAATTAATTAAGCGATAAAAGATAAATATAAAGAGTTATTCTTTTTAAAGTAAATAAAATATATACAAAATCAAGTAGTTATGTGTCGGAATGATGATTTGTTCAATCCGCAACAAAAATAGTTATGATGTTGATGTTAAGTTTTAAAATTAGTTGGTTAGTTAATGAAAGACTTCAGTTATATCTGAGGTTTTATTTTTATAAGGTATACGTATCAGCATCGGACTTTTCTTTCCTTTTTAATATTAGTAAATTTTAACAATATTTTGAATTTAATCAAATAAATGAAAAAAACCTGAATGAAAAACACTCAGGTTTGAAATAGCTAATTAAAATATTTCCCCAAAAAATATTTTAAAAAATCAAATATAGTTATTAAAGACTTAAGCAATATGACATTTATCATTAGGCCATAAAAAAAATCAATTATATTTCTATAACTGATTTTTTAAGGGGGATAATTAAGCTAATTCAAACTCTGAAATTTGTACAACCATTCAAACAAGTTATACATTTCACAAAAATATTATTTAATATAGAATTACACAATACCCTCATAGGGTATATTACGTAATTAATGTTATAAAAATATAAAGGTTAACATAATGAAAAAACCGAAATGGTCATGAAAAACATTTCGGTTTATAATACTAACTAAAACTATCAATATGAATAGTGTTCAAAAATAAATATTATAATAAAATTTGATTGCAAATCTGTTACTGAAAAAAGCCAGCTACAATTGTAACTGACTTTAGGTTTGGTTGATTAATTCAAATCTTTTTCAAGCTATTTTTTAATTAGTGTTAAATTTTTTTTAAAATAAAAAAGAGTCAATTTTAATTGACTCTTAGTTGTTGTTATTCTATAATTAAATAACAAATCCAAAATACTCATTTTTATAGTTGTATAACTTATTTTAATAAACAACATTTAGTCTACAAATTTATATTGAATTAATGTTTTATACAATACCCTTATAGGGTATATTATGTAGTTAGTGTTAACAAGAAGAGAAGGTTATATTTAATCATAAAAAAACCGAAATGCCCTTAAACATCTCGGTTATAAATCTTTTTTCATAGCAACATCATTAATAACGTATAAATTGTCTAAATAATATATCAACATTTGTTACTTTAGTTACATAAAAAACCAGTTACATTACTATAACTGGTTTGATGGAAAAGTAATCAATTCTTTTTAAGCTATTTTTTAGTTAATGTTGATTTTTTTTTAAAGTTAACATAAAAAAACCTCCTTAATTTTAAAAAGAGGGTTTTTTCATAAATTTTTATATGTTGGTCTATGATACAGGTACTAACAATTCAATAGTTCCGACATTTGAAATGTTACCAACAATTACGGTAATTACTTCGACAGATTCATAGTTAATGTAACTATAATTTTCTATTTTAATTTTATAATTTCCAGCACCTAGTCCTTGAATTATAAAATCACCATTTTCATTAGTAAGAGATTCAGCAATATAAGTATCATCTGTTGTATAAATACTAACAGTAATATCTTTTATAGGTACAGCGCCATCAATATTATCTCCCTGAATTTCTCCAATAACTTTACCGCTAATTGAGCCAGAATTAACTTCAGTATTGACTCTAATAACAGGTTTTAAAAGATACTTTCCTGAATTTCCAGCTTTAACGATGGATCTTTGTACATCCCAATCAAGAATAAATGTATAAGAAAAACCAGGTTCTAATTCAGTATCTAATTTTAATTTTAAACCTGATTGTTGTGCACTTGGTGTATCAAGGTGAATAGGGTCTATTTCTCCCTCAATGACTATTGTATTATTATCACTTAAAACTAATCTTATTTGTTTTAACATTCCTGAAGGAATAATTTCGTCTGTCAATAAAAGACTATTCCCTGCAATGAGTTCTGTTAAATCAATATTAATTGGATAACCATCTACTGGTGTAAAACTTCTCCAACTATCTTCGGAATCAGAACTATTATATTGAATGTCTATAATTTCAATATTCACTTCCTTATAATCACCTGGAGCATCAATTAACTTTAACTGTACTTTGGTTGCATTGCTGTCTTTATCATCACTGCAACTTTGAAATCCCAAAGACATAATAATAACAACTACTGTTAATAACACATTTTTTTTCATAGCTTGAATATATATTTAAATGTTAATAAATTTTATTTCTGGTACTAAATGTAGTTACAATTTCTAAAGTAATTCTTAAGTTATATGTTAACTTTTTAAATCTTCTTTAGTTGGAGAGTTTGTTCTTATCAAAAAAAGTAGC
>JAUWLK010000158.1 GCA_030613745.1 Flavobacteriaceae bacterium
GTCAGCACCGACACCGCTTTTGTCCACAAGGCCTGGCACGATCACTCCAAAGCAATTGCCAAGATCCAGTACCATGAAACAGGGTTTAAAGTTGAAAGGATAAAGGCTAAGGGTAAAAGTGAAAAGGTAAAAGAAGTAAAGAGAAAAATTTTGTAGTTAACAATAAAATAACGAATATGTCATTCCCGTGAAAATGGGAATCTTTTAGTTAATAAAATGGAACAATGAATAAAAAAATATTAATTACAGGTGGAGCCGGGTTTATAGGTTCACATGTAGTTCGATTATTTGTAAATAAATACCCTGATTATCGAATATTTAATTTGGATGCACTGACTTATGCAGGGAATCTTGAAAATATTAGAGATATTCAAAATGCACCAAATTATACTTTTATAAAAGGAAATATAAAAGATATTGATTTTATCAATTCTTTATTTCAAAAACATCGGTTTGATGCTGTAATTCATCTGGCTGCCGAAAGTCATGTAGATCGCTCAATAACTCATCCAAATGATTTTATCGAAACCAATGTTTTGGGAACTGCCAATTTGTTAAATGCATTTCGTGATACTTGGAAAGATAATTTTAAAGGTAAATTATTTTATCACGTTTCTACAGATGAGGTTTATGGTTCTTTAGGTAAAACAGGTTTATTTGTTGAAACAACTTCATATGACCCACAATCGCCTTATGCAGCTTCAAAAGCATCTTCTGATCATTTGGTAAGATCTTATGGGAATACTTATGGTTTACCTTTTGTAATTAGTAATTGTTCAAATAATTATGGAGCAAATCAGTTTCCTGAAAAGTTAATTCCATTATTTATTCATAATATAAAAAACAACAAAGCTTTACCGGTTTATGGTGATGGAAATTATACTCGTGATTGGTTATATGTGATTGATCACGCTATTGCTATAGATGAAATTTTCCATAAAGGGGAAAATGAAGAAACATATAATATTGGTGGTTTTAATGAGTGGACTAACTTAAATTTAATCCATTTGCTTTGTGAATTGATGGACGATAGATTGCATAGAGAAAAAGGCACATCTGCAAAATTAATTACTTTTGTAAAAGATAGAGCAGGTCATGATCGTCGCTATGCTATTGATGCTAATAAATTGAATAAAGAACTAGGTTGGAAACCAACTGTTACCTTTGAAGAGGGTTTGGCTAAAACGTTAGATTGGTATTTAGAAAATGAAGAATGGTTAAAAAATGTTACTACAGGTTCTTATCAAGAATATTATAAAAAAATGTATGGTAATAAATGATATTTTAAAAATCAAACTTATACTTTAAGCCACCAAAGAATTGTAATCCTTGAACTTTAAAATTGCTATATCTTTGATAATTATTACTTAATATATTATTGAAGTTTACAAATACTGAAAACTTATCATTAATATTATAAAGTCCGTGTAAATTAATATCAAAATATGCAGAATTAGTAACACGATTTGTTGTTGCCAATGGTATTATTATTAATTCATCTTTACGATCACTGGAGAAAAATAAATCAGCACCAGCATTCCATTTTTTTTGTGAGTAAGAAGCAATTAAAGTTGCTTTTAAAGCAGGTAAATTCCAAGCATGATCTTGTGTACTTAAATTGTAAGAATTAAATTCAATATTTCCACCAAATTTAAAATCTTTAGTTAAATCGATAATTAATTCACCTTCTGCATGAATGGTATTAACATCATCATAAATAACTTCAAAAGAGTTTCCAGCTTCATAACCTTTTTCAACAATAGTTGCACCATTAGTTTTTGATGGGTTCAATTTAAAAAGAGCCTTATCAGTTTCACTTCCATAAGCAACTTTTGCATTAAATCTAATATTTGAGTTTAGCAAACCTTTAATACCTATATAAGCATTGTATTGTTGACTAGTTCTTTTGATATTTAAAGTTGGTGATACAAAAGGGTTTTTTTTCACAAAATTTTTATATGAATTTTGATTTAAATCTCCTATAATTCCTGCATAAGCAATAAATATTTCATCACTAATATTATAAGATGCAGTAATATTTGGATAAGCATAAAATTTACTACCTTCATCTGTATTTGTTAAGCTATAATATAATTTAGCACCTAATTTTAGAGTTAAGTTATCACGTAAAACCTCAAAACTAGGACGAAAACCAATATTAAAAAAAGTATATTTAATATCATCAGTTTGTAAAAAATTATTTTTAAAATTACCATTTAAAAATTCTAAAGAAAGTTCAGTATACATCATTTCATTTCCTACCGGAAAATCAACCAAACCACTTATCAAACCATAATTTTCTTTACTCTCTTCAAGGTCAAAAAATTTACTAAAATTTACTTTTCCTCCATGAACTAAAGCATCAAAAAATTCAATTTCTCCGCCTAAATAAAATTCACTATAAGATTGTTTTTCGTCAATTGATTTTATTACAGTATTGTTAAAATTAATTTCATCAGACAAACCGTACCAATTACTTATCAAATGATTTAATCCTGCGTTAGCTTGCCAATTGAAATAACGTTCGGTTTGTTTATAAAAAAGATCAACATTTAAATCTAAAAAATCATCATTTAGTTTTATATCATCAATTCCTCCACCTGAAGAGTGGTAATTTAAAAATCCGCCAAAATCATTATAGTTAGAAGTATTTCCATGTGCAAAAATTTCTACTATTGGAGTACTAAAGTTTCCATAACCTGCAGAGATAAAATTTTTATAGAAACGTTCTTTTGGAGGTCTTTGTAATGTTTTTGCTTTGCCTTTAGCTGGAGTAAAAGTTGAAGCAACAGGAATTGAATTTATAGAATAACTAATTTCTTTTTTAGGATTTATTTCAACAGAATCAATTTTAGGATCAACATTAATTTTAAAGGCATCAGATACAGTTGGTGTAAAAGGTTTTATTACAGTAATTTCTTCGGTATCTAATTTTTCTTTTTTCTTTTTTTGTGAAAAAATGATTCCGCTTATCAATAAAAAAATAAATAATATTATATGTTTTTTCATCATTTATTAGCTTGCCAATTAAGGTTTCTTTTCAATAATTACAGAGGAATTTGTTTTTGCTTCTTTAATTTTAATTTTATTTAACTCAAGCTTAGCCTCATCAATAATATCTTGATAATCAGAAAATTTATTGATTACACTTTCTAAAATATATGTAGCTTGATATGCATCTTCTAATGCATAAAAATTCTTAGCCATAATAATTAATCCTTTTCCTCCCCAATATTTATAAGAAGAAAAATTAGAAGCTAACTTTTGAACTGCAACATTTGATAGTTTATAATTTCCTTCATCATGTTTAAAGTACGCATCATAATAAATGGCTTCAGCTTTTAGTTCACCTGTTGCTGTTTCCTCAACCTTTTTAAAAGCATCTTGAGCTTTGTAAAAGTCAGCTGTTTCAAATGCTGATCGTGCGATAATAATTTCAGCATCTGATTTTATTTTATCATCCAATTTTTCGTTTTGTAAAACTATTTCTACATAATGAATGGCTTTATCGTAGTTTTTTAATGTGTAATAACCTTTCATTAAATTACTTTGAGCAAAAATTATATTTTGATTTGAATCAGCTTGTTGTTCTAATTGATTTAGAATTTCAATTGCTTTTTCCCAATTATCACTTTCTAAATAGTAGTAGGATAATTGCATTAACGATTTTTCAGTATATTCATTTTTTTCTCGTTCAATAATAAAACTATAATACGGTATAGATTTTTGTATTTGTTTGTCATTAGAATATGCTTCTGCCAAATAAAAGTTAGAGGCTAATACATTTAATCCGTTAGAAAAGCGTTTTAAATATTTTTGGAATGCATCAATTGCCTTTTTGTTATTATTTTTTAAATATAATTGTTCTGCAGAAGCAAACATGGTATTGTCTAGTTCTTCATCGGTAATACTTATATAATCAATACTTTTTATAAAATTTTCATATTCATCAACCTTGCCCAAATCAATATATATTTGTTTAGCATTGGCAATACCTTCTTTAGCCTCAGTTGTTCCCGGATAATTTTTTACAACGGTTTTATACTTATTTAAAGCTTTTTCATTTTGATCGGTATTGTAATAAATAAGTCCTTGTTTTAGTAGAGATTTTGGAACATATGAACTCATTTTATAATTATTTATTACATTATTATATGCTTCTAAAGCTTTATTATTTTCATTTTTTTTCAAATATGAGTTTCCCAATTCATAATATACATCATCGCGTAAAGTAGATTTTAAATTATGTTGTAAAAAATTTTGAAGAGCTATGATTTTTGCATCAATATCTCCCATAAATCCGTTACACATAGCAATTTGAAACTGAGCATAATCGGTATCAATATCATTTGTTTCAACTACTTTTCTGTAGGGTTTTACCGCTCTAAAATAGTCGCTTAATACATAATAACAATCTCCTAGACGTACGTAACTATCAATTAATTGTTGTTTATCGGAAGGGTTGGATTCAATAAATTGATTAAATGAACCTCCAGATTTACTATAATCTTTAAGCTTAAAATATGTATAGGCAATATTATAATTTACAATTTCATATTCACTTACTTTATTAGCTTCAGGTTGAATAGTGAAATTTTCAAAATCCGTTAATGCTTCCTCAAAATTTTTCAGTCGATATTTTGATTCTGCTTTCCAAAATGTTGCTTTTGCCTTGTAATTTAAATTTGGGGTTGTGGCTAATGATAAATTAAAATTAATTATAGCTTCATCGTAATGTTTCTTATTAAATAATTGAACACCATACAAATAAGCTACTTTTTGATAAGTTTCACTTTTTTTAGACTCTTTGTTTTCACTTAAAAACTTTAGTGCTCCATCGTAATCATTTGAAGTGATAAAAGCACTTATTAATAAATCATTTATTTCATTATTTTCTGAATCACTTGGATATGCATTAAGATATTCTTGAATAATTTCAGAAGTATTTTTGTAAGGATTACCAATTTCATAACTTAATTTTGCATAGTTTAACCAGGCATCTTTTTTAATATTTAAATCAAACTCCATTTGCTTAGCGTTTCTAAAAGCATTAAGAGCTTCAGGTTTTTTATTACTTTTTAGGTAACACTCTGCTAAATGATAATAGGCATTTTGCGAAACTGCATTATTCCCATCAATAATTTTACTAAACCAAAGCATAGCATTTTCATAATCTTTTTGCATGTAATATGCATACCCTAATTGATAGTAATCTGTATTATTCCATTTCCCTTTTTTGCCCTCATAATTTAATAAATAAGGAGTAGCATTTTCATATTCATTCAAATTAAAATAACTTTCTCCAATTATTTTAGACACTTCTGAATATCGAATTCCTCCTGATTTTTCTAAAAGGGGTAATGCAGCATCAATAGCTTCTTGAAATTTTCCTGTTTTAAATTTGATATTTGCCATATAATATGGAATATCATCATCATATTTCTTGTCGTTTGCAACTTCACTTAAATATTTATCAGCTTCATCAAAATCGTCATCCCTATATGCCATATAACCATAATAATACTTTGCTTGTGCACCATAAGTGGATGAGTTTAATAAACGAGAAAAATAGGTTTTTGATTTGGTAAAACTATTTACAGCAAATAGTGCATAAGCATTTTTAAAAGTAAACTCTTCGGTGTCAAATGAACTTAAATTTGTATCATTAACTCTTGAAAACCATTTTAATGCATATGCATATCTGCCATTATTAAAATAGTATTCTCCGACTTCTAAGAAAGCATTATTACGTTTTGTACTTGTAGGATATTTTTCAAAAAAATTTTTCATCAATTCATCAGCATCTTTTTGACCCAATCTTATGGCGCAAAAGGCTTCATAATAAAAGCTTCTTGCTTTTAATTCAGAAGCATCATCAAATTGATTTTTTATTTTTATAAACAATACTTGTGCAGCATCATAATCTTTGTTTTCATAAAGATCTACAGCATGATTGTAAACCACTAAGTCATTGGTAAAAATTTTTGACTTTTGTGCAAAAATTGTACAAAATAAAAATAAAAAAAATACCAATAAATATTTGTGAATTTTCATCTTAAAATAGCAAGTTTTTTTAATGAACTCAAAAATACCAATATACATAATTAAGCAACGTAAAAATTATGTTAAATTGTAAAATTGTTTATTAATTGTACATATTGTTGAAAAGTAAATGGATGTTTTATAAAATATATTATTTTTCTTCAAGTAATTCATTCATGAAACTGATAAATTCATCAACAAATTCTTCATAATATTTTCCAGTTGCAGGACCTGAAAATCCAGTATGAATTCTTCGAACATTACCTTTTTTATCTATGATAATTGATGTAGGAAAAGATGTTATTTTACTTAACATTGGTAAGGATTCGGATGCAGATTTGGTTGTTG
>JAUWLK010000181.1 GCA_030613745.1 Flavobacteriaceae bacterium
TTGTTAGATTTATAGTTAATAAACAAATGATTAAAAAGTTAACAAAAATAACATTAAGTGACCAAATTGTGACCAAGAATGTGTGGCTATATGCTACAATCTACTATCAAATTCAATAAAAAAGGAATTACCGTTAAGTAACTCCTTTTAAAAATTATGAGATTCCCGTTTGCACGGGAATGACAATTTCTATTCAACAACCTCTACAAACAAACCTACATCGGTTTTATTTACTTTGGCTAAATTATTCTTAGTCAATTCTTTAATTGCCTTATCCCACTTTTTGTTAGAAAGACCTGATTCTGTTTTTAAATCATTTAGAAGTGATTCGCTTTTATCTTTTAGTATCTCCAACACTCCTTTTGCTTCTTCACTAAGTGCAATTGTCTTACGTTCCGGTTTCATTTGGGGAAAGAATAAAACCTCTTGAATAGAAGCATTATTGGTCATAAACATCACCAAACGATCAATACCAATACCAATACCTGAAGTTGGAGGCATACCGTATTCTAGGGCGCGGACAAAATCTGTATCAATAAACATAGCTTCATCATCACCTTTTTCAGATAGTTTTAATTGATCTTGAAAACGTTCTAACTGGTCAATCGGGTCATTTAACTCTGAATAAGCATTTGCCAATTCACTTCCGTTTACCATCAATTCAAAACGCTCGGTTAAATCAGGGTTATCACGATGCTCTTTACAAAGCGGACTCATTTCTTTTGGATAATCTGTAATAAACGTTGGTTGGATATAATGATGTTCACATTTTTCACCAAATAATTCGTCAATCAACTTTCCCTTACCCATAGTTTCATCAATATCAATTCCTACTTTTTTACAAACATTTCGAAGTTCGTCTTCATTCATTCCTGAAACTTCAAAACCTGTATGTATTTTTATAGCTTCTAAAATCGGAACTCTGGCATAAGGTGCTTTAAAATTGATTTTATTTTCGCCAACCATAACTTCGGTAGTTCCGTTAGAATCTAATGCTACTTTTTCTAATAATTCTTCGGTCATTTCCATCATCCAATTATAATCTTTATAGGCAACATATAATTCCATTATGGTAAACTCTGGGTTATGAGTTCTGTCCATTCCTTCGTTTCTAAAATCTTTAGAAAATTCATAAACCGCATCAAAACCACCAACAATCAATCGTTTTAAATACAATTCATTGGCAACACGCAAATACAAAGGGATATCTAATGCATTGTGATGTGTAATAAATGGACGTGCTGCTGCACCTCCAGGAATAGGCTGTAAAACAGGAGTTTCTACTTCTAAATACCCTCGATCATTCAAAAACTGACGTATAGAATTTGTGATCTTGGTTCGTTTGATAAAAGTTTCTTTTACATGATCATTTACCATCAAATCAACATAACGTTGGCGGTAACGCATTTCGGGATCACTAAAAGCATCATGTATTTTACCATCGGCATCAACTTTTACAATTGGCATTGGTTTTAATGCTTTTGATAAAACTGTTATCTCTCTTACTTTAATAGAAATTTCTCCTACTTTGGTTTTAAAAACTTCTCCTTTTACACCAATTATATCACCAATATCTAATAGTTTTTTAAAAACCTCATTGTACATGGTTTTATCATCACCGTGACAAATTTCATCTCTATTGATATAAATTTGCATTCTCCCGGTAGCATCCTTCAATTCAGCAAATGAAGCTTTCCCCATAATTCGACGACTCATAATTCTTCCGGCAAGGATAAGCTCTTTTCCTTTTAAATTATCAAAATTTTCAATAATCTCCTTTACTGTAGCTGTAGTTTTAAACTGTGCCGCAGGATAAGGGTTTATACCTAGATTTCGTAATTTTTGTAAAGATTCTCTTCGTACAATTTCTTGTTCTGATAATTGCATTGTATATTAGTTTTTCAATTTATAAATAATAAGGTGTTAATCTCATTTTAAACCTTGAATCCAATAAAAAAATTGACACAAGATTTTAGAGATTAAACAAATATCCCGCTAATTCCGAAAGCTATCGGAAGCGGGATTAGTTCAACCAACATTTTTAAGAGCACTGATTATATCAGTTTCTTAAAACTGAGGTTCACTAATAAGATGCAAAGATACAATGCTTTTCAAGAATAGACAATGTAAGATTGAGGCATTAAATGATTCAATGGGTCAACGACTTAATTCATATTGAGAAGATGTTTGTGGTATAAAATATTTTATCGATTTTTGCATAATAAAATAAACTATTCTATATGAGTTTTTGGCGAGTACTTTTATCCATATTATTACCTCCTTTAGCTGTTCTTGATAAAGGTTGCGGTTCTATCATCATTGTTTTTATTCTTACTTTGGCAGGATGGGTACCTGGTGTAATTGCAGCATTGATCATTTTAAACAATCCGAAAAATTAAAATCATGCAAAAATTAATCAATCTTTTTATCTTTATTTTTATTGCAATTTTATTTTCAAGTTGTGAATTTACAGAAAGAATTAATTTGAATGAAAATGGAAGTGGTACATACACTTTAAATATGGATATGAGTGCTATGATGCAGGCTATGAAAAAATTGGGTGACTCTACTGATGTTGAAAATGAAAAACCAGAAATTTTAGATACCATAATGGACTTTAATGACTTTCTGATGGAAAAGAAAGATAGTATTGCCAAACTTCCTAAAGAAGAACAAGAAAAATTGAAAGCATTGAAGGATATGAAGTTACATATTGAAATGAATGAAATTACTGATGTTTTTAATATGGATTTTATTTTCGACTTTAAATCTATTGATGAACTTAAAAATATTCAAGAAAAAATATCTAAAGGACATTCTCTTAATGAAAAAAAAGAAGACTCCCCATCACCTGAAGCTCCTACCGAAGTAAGGTTTAGCTTTGATGGAAAAAAATTTCATCGCATAATTATAGACAAAAACTTAAGTGAAGAAGAAAAAGAAGCCTATAAAAAATCGATGGAACAAAGTGCTTCAATGATGAACGGAAGCTCTTATAATATAGAATATCATTTTCCCAAACCTATAAAAAGTACTACTTATAAAGATGCTACTTTAAGTTTAGATAGAAAAACCTTATACATAAAAACCGATTTAAATACCATTACTTCAAATCCAAAATTATTAGATTTTGAAGTCATTTTAGAATAAGCCCAACTCTTCTCTAAGGGAAGGACAAAATTCATTTAGCATATAGAAATGAAAAAAATACAACTTCAAGATATTGGTTTAAAAAATTATAAAGATGCTTGGCAAACTCAAAATGAATTATTCCAAGAAATTATTGCTATCAAGCTAGAAAACAGAGACAGAGAAGAACAAAAAACCACTCCAAATTATTTTCTATTTACCGAACATCCGCATGTGTACACTTTAGGAAAAAGTGGAAACTTGAACAATTTATTGCTCAGCGAAAAACAATTGAAAGAAAAAGGAATTTCTTTTTTTAAATCAAACCGAGGATGAGATATTACTTACCATGGTCCGGGACAAATTATTGGTTATCCGATTATCAATTTAGATTATTTTTTTCCTGATATCCATTTGTATATGCGAAATTTAGAAGAAGTAATTATCAAGACTATAGCCGAGTACGGTTTAAAAGGTGAAAGAAGCGAAGGGGAAACTGGTGTATGGTTAGATGTAGGCACCCCGTTTGCAAGAAAAATTTGTGCCTTGGGTGTAAGAACTTCTCGTTGGGTTACCATGCACGGATTTGCTTTAAATGTAAGTACAAATTTGGGTTATTTTGATCATATTATTCCTTGTGGAATTAGAGGTAAAAATATAACTTCTTTAGAAACCGAACTCAACAGAAAAATTCAACATGAAGAAGTGAAAACTAAAATATTAAAGCACTTTTCTACTATTTTTAAAGCAGAATTTGTGTAAATGGTAAATGGTAAATGTTAAATGGTAAATGGTAAATGGTAAATGGTAAATGGTAAATGGTAAAATATTGATTATCAATATACAAACAATTTATTTGTAAAATTTTTATAAAAAATAATCAACTATTTTAATATCATTACCCATAAACAAACATCCCTTATATTCAACTTTTACATCTTCGCTCTTCGCTACTTTATTCTTACTCCTTGATTCTCACTTCATTTCAAGTTTCTTCATTAAAATACACTTTATAGTATTTCATTTTCTTTTCTTCATCATAACCTAATTCTAAATATTCAGAAGAGGCATCAGGAGCTTCTACATCTAATTTTATTTGAATATTAGTATCTAGTTTTATTTCGGTTTTTATTTTTTGTTTTTGCTTTTTTACAACAACATCCGAAACATGAAACTGATTTCTTACCAAAACATCTTTATCACTTTCATATACTTTTTTATAAGCATCAAATTGTTCCTTTTGTTTTTCCTCTTCAAAAACTTCATCTTTAAAATCATGAATATTTACAGTATCATTCTCTTTTAAATAATCAATAGTTTTTGCTAAAAAGTGACTATGCTCTTGAGTGCCATAATCTGCTTTTAAAACCTCATTTGAAAAATCCTTACACATTTCCAAATAGGTTTGTGTATGGTTATTCTTATCATCGGCATATTTGATACTTAAAAAGTTTTTGATCCAATATTGTGCATCGTAATTGTTATTATCAACACTTAAAACCACATAACCCTCATCATCGGTATAATTTACTATCAAACAACCCTTGTCAATTTTTTTTGTACTAATACCTTTTTGTACTATCACATCAATGCTTTTTTCATCAACAAAAGTTTGAAAAAAATCTATTTTATTCTCAATTTTAAAAATTCCAATGGCATTAGTATTCACACCATCATATTCAATATCTTCAAATAATGCAATGATGACATCACCAGTTTTTATTTGAGCAGAATTAGATTGCTCATACAAATGTGTTACCATATTTTTTGATACCTCAACAAATGTATCTTCATCTTGAAAAATGGACTTACAATAATTAAAAATTTCATTCATATTCACATCTGCATGATGATGAAAGCGAAAACTTTCCGTAACATTTCCAAAAGGATTTAACAAATATGGCAACATCAATTTATAACTATCTTCATCAAAAACTACTGGGTTTTCTGAAAACAAATTACGCGTATTGTTATATTTATTTCCAATTTTATGAATAATTAGTTTGGGAATACTTGCCTTATTTCTTTTGATCATTACGGTATTTTTTAGAGTTTGCAATAATACAAAAACCTTTAATTTTGAAATAATAAAAAATCTCCTATTTACAAAAATTGTAAACAGAAGATCTAATTAATCATTCTAAGTGATATTATTTTCTACTTAGGAAACAATAAAATTACATTTACTCTAATACCCACTCCGGATTAAATGGATTATTGCCATAAAATACTTTTGGTCCTCCACTAAGTTGAGCATTTGAGTACTAAATTTTACAACTTTGGCATAATACGCTCCTATAAAGCCTCCAAAAAGATCATTGTTGCAATCTTGTGTATTTTCAGAAGAATAGTATAAGACACACCGTCAGGAGTTGCATAAGTAGCAAATGGTTGAAAAAAAGTTGCATTAACATCATTATTGCCGCTACCTGCAAATGACCACATGTGATTTACTAAAGCACCATAGATCCATTGACCCTTTAATTTTAGCAATAATGCATTTGGTCCAATAAATTCCTAATGCATCATCAGTTGCTGTTGGCAGTAAAAATACAGGGCCAATACCCCACAAACCTCCTTTTGTAGTTGCTTTTGGAGAAA
>JAUWLK010000128.1 GCA_030613745.1 Flavobacteriaceae bacterium
CAGCGAGCAATAGATTTTTATTTTACCGATGTGTCATGTCCGATTTCATGGGAGCCGGGCGGCTATGATTTTTTGTCACCTTGTTTAGAAGAGGCAGCTTTAATGTTGAGAGTTTTACCCAAAGACAATTATAAAAATTGGTTAAATAAATTCTTACCACTACTAATAAAAAAGGATTATGATTTAGTACCTGGTATTGTGTCTGATAGAACTGATGGTAAACTAGTTCATTTAGATGGTGTTAATTTCAGTCGTGCTTGGTGTTTAAATGAAATTGCCAATAAATACCCTGAATACAACCATTTAAAAAAAATAGCCGTTAAGCATATTAATTATTCGTTACCAAGTATAGTTGATGACAATTATGAAGGAGGTCATTGGCTAGGTTCTTTTGCGATTTATGCCTTAAACTCGGTTAAAAATTGATGAAAAATTGGTTTAAAAACATAGGTCCCGCAACATTGATAGCTGCTGCTTTTATAGGTCCGGGAACTGTAACTCTTTGTAGCATTGCCGGTGTTAATTTTGGTTATAATTTACTTTGGGCAATGTTATTATCCATCATTGCTACCATTGTTTTGCAAGAAATGTCAGCCAGACTAGGAATTGTGACCCAAAAAGGATTGTCAGAAGTATTGCGAAATGAATTAAACAATCCGTTATTAAAATTTGTAGCAGTAGTTTTAGTGATGTCAGCTATTGTTATTGGTAACGCAGCTTATGAAGCAGGAAATATTAGCGGAGGAGTATTGGGTTTAGCTAGTTTGCTACCTAACACTAGTTTTGAAATAGGAAATTATACTTTCAATTACTTAAGTTTGATTATAGGTTTTCTAGCATTTATTATACTGTTTATTGGCAATTATAAAATATTAGAACGAAGCTTAGTTACTTTGGTAATACTGATGAGCTTATCATTTGTGATTACAGCTTTAATTACAAAGCCGGATATTCTTTCAATTATCAAAGGAGCATTTATTCCTAAATTACCAGAAGATAGTTTGCTGACCGTTATTGGATTAATAGGCACAACTGTTGTGCCTTATAATTTATTTTTACACGCTTCATTAGTTAAAGAAAAATGGCATCATAAAGAGGATTTGCATTTAGCACGTAAAGATACATTTATTGCAGTAATAGTAGGAGGAATTGTATCTAT
The DNA here is from genome assembly GCA_030613745.1 of Flavobacteriaceae bacterium. GTDB lineage: Bacteria > Bacteroidota > Bacteroidia > Flavobacteriales > Flavobacteriaceae > Lutimonas. The sequence goes on from JAUWLK010000128.1 coordinate 1,160, forward strand.
GGCAATAATAATATCAGCTGCATCATCCAATTTAACTTCAATAAATAATGCGATTGATTTAGCAGAAGGTTTAGTACCTCTATATGGTAATTTTGCAAAATATTTTATGGCTATTGGATTATTTGCTGCAGGAATCACATCAGCAATTACAGCTCCTTTAGCAGCTGCCTATGTAGCAAAAGGGATTTTAGGATGGGAAAACGGACTAAAATCTAAAAAGTTTAGAGCTGTATGGATATTTATTTTGTTTTTAGGTGTTTTGTTTTCTTCACTAAATATAAATCCTATTGAAATAATCAAATTTGCACAAATAGCCAATGGTATATTATTACCTGTAATTACTGGGTTTTTATTATGGATAATGAATAAAAAGGCTGTTTTGGGTAAATATTCGAATAATATGACTCAAAATATTTTAGGATTGATTATCTTGGGAGTTACGATTTTTTTAGGAGTAAAAAGCATCTGGAAAGTAATATCAACACTTTAAAATAAGAGAAATGGATATCAATTGTGATTTAGGAGAAGGTATAAGTAATGACGAAAAAATAATGCCATATATAAGCTCCTGTAATATAGCCTGTGGCGTTCATACAGGTAATAAAAACACGATGAAGTCAACAGTTCTTTTGGCTAAAAAACACAAAGTTAAAATAGGTGCCCATCCATCATTTCCTGACAGAGAGAATTTTGGTAGGAAGGAAATGTTCTTACCAAAGAGTACATTAAAATCTCAAATAATCAATCAAATTGCTGCCTTAAATGAAATTGCCAAAAAAGAAGGCGTTAAATTACATCATGTAAAACCACATGGGGCATTGTATAATATGGCTGCAAAATTTAATGATGTTGCCATGGCAGTAATTGAAGCAGTACAGTTTTTTGATGAAAAATTAATTTTATATGTTCCTTATGATTCATTAATTGCCCGTAAGGCTCGAGAATTCAGAGTGCCTTATTTTTATGAGGCTTTCGCCGATAGGTCTTACAATGATGATTTATCTTTAGTTTTAAGAGATGAACCTGATGCATTAATTGAAAATCCGACCAGAATTAATGAAAGAGTCCAACAAATGATTGAAAAGGGTACTGTTGTTTCTATTAATGGTAAAAAAATTAGAATTAAAGCTGATACAATTTGTGTACATGGAGATAATCCTAATGTCATTGAAATTGTAGAGATTTTGTCCAAATCAATTAAAGATTGAATAAATACAAATTGAAATATAGGCCTTTTGGAAGTATAGCCGTTTTAATTGAGTGGCCTCAAGAAATAGATAATGATATTTTAAAAAATATTGGCTTATTCAGAAGTAAAATACAATCCAATTTATTGAAATTTGTATTAGATACTGTACCAGCATATAATTCTTTGACTGTTTTTTTTGATACCTGAAAAATCAAATATTCTTCAATAGTAAAAAAAATAAAAGAAACTTATGAAATAAAAAACCTGAAAATAAAAACTACATATCAATTATGGAAAATCCCTGTATGTTATGATGATGAATTTAGTATTGATATTGAAGAATTGGCAAAAGCTAAAAAAATATCTAAAGAAAAAATAATTCAATACCATAGTTCAATAATTTACAATGTCCATTTTATAGGGTTTTTACCTGGGTTTTTATATTTGGGAGGATTACATAAAAAACTACATTATAAAAGAAAATCAAAACCACGACTTAAAATTGTAAAAGGTGCTGTGGGAATTGCTGATAATCAAACAGGTATTTACCCAAGAGAAAGTCCTGGGGGATGGAATATTATTGGAAACTCACCCATTAATTTTTTTGATGTAAATACAAATCCTCCATGTTTTGCCAAAGTTGGTGATAAAATCCAGTTTATTCCAATTACTAAAAAGGAGTACAAAATAATTGAGAAACAAATTAAATCTAATGGGTATTTAATCAAAAATAATTCCTCTGGGTTTTACCCAGAGGTAACCGTTGAAATGTCATCCCCGAAAAGGGGATCTAAATAATAAATTTCAAGAAATTTTTATTTGAAAGTAAAGCATATGAATAGTAATATTCAAGTAATAAAATCAGGCTTATATACAAGTATCCAAGATTTGGGTAGAAAGGGGTTTCGTTCGTATGGTGTTCCTATTTCAGGAGCAATGGATAAGTATAATATGATTTTGGCAAATAAATTATTGAATAATAATGAGAGCCTTCCAGTAATGGAAATAACTATCGAAGGGCCTAAATTATTATTTGAGGATGATACTTTTTTTGTGATTACCGGAGCTGATATTTCACCAGAATTAAACAATAAACTTATTCAACAAAATGCGGTGTATAAAGTAATTACCGGTGATGTTTTAAATTTTGGGAAGTTAAATTATGGATGCAGAACCTACTTGGCTGTAAAAGGAGGTTTTTTAACCGAAAAAATATTAAACAGTTTTTCATTTTATAAAGATATTACCCAAAAATGTGTTGTTGAAAAAGGAGATAGAATAAAAATTGCAAAATATAATTCTGAAATTGAAGTACATCAATCTAAATTAAAGGTTAAGAAATCACATTTTGATATTAAAAAACTTGAAGTTACAAAAGGTCCAGAATTTACACGTTTAAATAAAGATCAAAGAGAATTTCTATTTTCAGAAAATTTTGTAATTGATTCTCTAAATAATCGTATGGGTTATCAATTACAAAATAAAATTCCTCCACTTGAAAAAAGTGAAATTATTACATCAGCAGTTATTCCGGGAACAGTACAGCTAACTCCTTCAGGAAAATTGATAATATTAATGAGAGATTGTCCAACTACAGGAGGTTATCCAAGAATTTTACAATTAACAGATATTGCAATTAATCAATTGGCACAGAAAAAAACAGGTGATACATTTAAGTTTGATTTAGAAAGCAGTTTTAGCTTTTTAAGCAGATTGGTAAGTAAATTTACTGCCTAGAATAATTTTTATAAAAATAATTTAATGGAAATAAATTTAATAAGTGATACGGTTACAAAACCAACACAAGGTATGTTAAAAGCAATGATGTCTGCTGAAGTAGGTGATGATGTTTTTGGAGCAGATCCAACAGTAATTCGTTTACAAGATAAACTAGCATCACTTTTTGGTAAAGAAGCGGCCTTGTATTTTCCTTCTGGAACAATGGCAAATCAAACGGCTATAAAAATACATACGTTTCCTGCAGAACAGATGATTTGTGATAAATGGGCGCATGTATTTAATTTTGAAGGAGGAGGAGCAGCGTTTAACTCAGGGATTTCATGTTGTTTGTTAGATGGTGATAGGGGTATGTTTACCGCTGATCAAGTAAGAAAATCTATTAATGATCCAGAAAACATTCATATCCCGGTAACAAGTTTGGTAGCAGTAGAAAATACAACTAATAAAGGAGGAGGTGCTTGTTGGGATTTTTCAGAATTACAAAAAATTAAAAATGTTTGTGCTGAAAATAATTTGGCTTATCATTTAGATGGAGCAAGGTTGTTTAATGCTTTGGTAGAAAAAAATGAAACTCCACAACAATATGGTGACTTGTTTGATACCATTTCAATTTGTTTGTCAAAAGGCTTGGGAGCTCCAATTGGTTCGGTTTTATTGGGGTCAAAAGAGCATATTAAAAAGGCGTTGCGTATCAGAAAACTATATGGTGGCGCTATGCGACAAGTTGGTTATTTGGCTGCTGCCGGAATTTATGCATTAGATCATCATGTTGAAAGATTGGAAGAAGATCATAGCAAAGCTAAAGTTATAGGCAAGGCTTTATTGGATTCACCTTATGTTAAAAAAGTAGAACCTATTGAAACAAACATAATTATTTTTTATGTAAATGATGATGTGAATGAAAATGATTTTGTTGATGCTTTAAAAGAAAAGAATATCTTAATTAGCTCAATGGGTGAAGGTAAATTAAGAATGGTTACGCATTTAGATTTTACCGAAGATATGTTGGCGATTGTGATTAAAGAATTGAATGATTTGAAGATTAACGTAAAGAATTAAATGGTTTTTCGACGGATTATTAAAAATAAAACAATGAAAAATAAATTTAAATATGTATTAATATTAGCATTTTTATCATTTAATTTGATTGCACAAAAAAATAATAAAAGTATGGATAATAATTTGACATTAGCAACATTTGGAAATGGTTGTTTTTGGTGTACAGAGGCAATTTTTCAACGGTTGAAAGGTGTGGAAAAAGTTATTCCTGGTTATACAGGTGGTGAAGTTAAAAACCCAACTTACAAAGAGGTATGTAATGGTACTACTGGTCATGCTGAAGCAATTCAAATAACCTATGATCCTCAAATAATAAGTTTTCGTGAATTATTAGATGTATTTTTTTATACACATGACCCAACAACTTTAAATCGCCAAGGTGCTGATATCGGGACACAATATCGTTCGGCAATTTTTTATCACAATGAAAATCAGAGAAAAGATGCTGAAAATATAATTAAACAATTAGAAACTGAAAATGTTTATGATGACAAAATTGTTACAGAGGTGACAAAATTTGATGTGTATTATTTGGCAGAAAATTATCATAAAGATTATTATAACAATAATAAAAATCAAGGATATTGTCGTGCAGTTATCAATCCTAAATTAGATAAATTTGTAAAAAAATACCATTCAAAAATTAAATAAAATGAGTTTTAAAATGGAAACTTTATCCAAAAAACAATTGCTGATTTTGGGTTTGGTTTTTGATGGAGTTGGGATGATCTCCTACATATTTCCGCCAATTGATTTAGTATGGGCTCCATTATCGGCTTACTTGATGATGAAAATGTATAAAGGTAATGTAGGTAGGATAGGAGGTTTGATATCTTTTGTTGAAGAAATTTTACCAGGTTTAGATTTCTTTCCTTCGTTTTCACTTACTTGGCTCTATGTTTATGTGTTAAAAGGTAAAAATAAGTTAGAATAAAGTAGTAAGAAGTATTTTGCCCAAGGCCTTATAATTAATCATTCAAGTTAAATATTTTCCCGAGTCCGAGTCTTCTGAGCATTTTTTTTTCAAAATTCCAAAAGAATTTAAATTGTCCAAAAAACCATCCCACAATTGGTAAAGTAATTTGGTAAATAGGAAAAATAAGTAAAATTCTTAATGTTAGGTATAAAATATAGGGATTTGTTGTTTCCGAACTTAATCCAAAAAATTCTGTAACAGGCTTTGCTACCCAAGTTGCAAAAGAGCCATTGAGGCTAAAAACAATAATTATTGCTAATACTTGCCAGTTTGAAGATAATCCCCAACGTTTTTTTAATTTTTCCATTCAGTAAATTTTCGACAAAAGTATATACATGCTTTAAAAAAAAATAACTATGAACGTTTTATAAATGTCGATAAAAAAACTGCCAATATTGGCAGTTTTTTATAAAAATTAAAGAAAATACTATTATTTTCCGAATAAACTACCAAGTAATCCACTTAGACCGCCTTTTTTATTTCCACCATCCATAAGCATACCAGCAATATCATCAATAACACTACCATCTCCGTCAGCATCTAACAATGAGGTTACTATACTTTGTGATTGTTTGGAGTTTCCTCCAAGCATTCCACCTAATAAATTTCCAATTCCACTTTGTGTGGAAACATTTTTTTGTCTAGTTTCTTTACCTAAAAATCCCATTATAAGAGGTGCAGCAACTTTTAAAATATTCATAGCAGAACCTATATCCATTCCACTTGATTTACTTACAGCATTTGCTACATTTTGTTCTTTTCCTCCAAAAACATGACCTAAAATTCCGGCACCATCCTCAAGAACATTTTGATCAATATTTCCACCACCTAAAATACTACCAAGATTGCCCATAATATCACCACTATGGTTGTTGTTTCCAAGTGCTTTTAATAATCCTGAAGCACCGTCAGGAGTTGATGCATTGTTTTTCATTGCACCTAAAATTAGAGGTAAAGCAGCACTTAGGGCTGATGTTGTTTGTTCTTTTCCTTGTCCTAATTGTTTGCTTGCTCCACTGATAAGAGTTTTCCCTATATCACTGTTCAATAAATCTAAAATACCACTCATATTATTTAATTTAAGTTAATGATTAGTTTTAAGTAAAAATACAATTTTTATTTATTATCTTTCCAAAAATTAATTTTAATCATGAAAAATTTAGCATTGCACTGGAAAATTTTAATTGGAATGGTTTTAGGTGTATTATTTGGCTTTTTGATGGCAAGTTTTACAGGAGGGAAAGAAATAGTGCAAGACTGGGTTAAACCATTTGGTACAATATTTATCAATTCATTAAAATTAATTGCAGTCCCTTTAATTTTAGGATCTTTAATAAAAGGAGTATCAGATTTAAAGGATATTTCAAAACTTTCTAAAATGGGAGGTAAAACAATTTTGATTTATATTTTAACTACTGTGGTAGCTGTTTCTATAGGATTATT
>JAUWLK010000269.1 GCA_030613745.1 Flavobacteriaceae bacterium
TAATAAATTATTTTTTGGAGAAGATAGTGGATTGGTTGCTGAAGTTATTGATAATACTACTTCAAGAGGAAGAACTTTACGGTTTTTATATGATGGATCTTATGAAGAATTTCGTAAAAAAATGAAAGAGTTAGGAGAAACTCCTCTTCCAAAATATATAAAAAGAGAGGTTGAACCTTCTGATAAAGAACGTTACCAAACAATTTATGCAAAACATGAAGGTGCCGTGGCTGCACCTACAGCAGGACTACATTTTTCTAAACACTTATTAAAAAGATTAGAAATAAAAGGAATTGATTTAAAAGAATTAACACTTCATGTAGGTTTAGGAACATTTAATCCAGTTGAAGTTGAAGATTTATCAAAACACAGAATGGATTCAGAAGAGGTAATAATTCCAGCAAATACCGTTGAAGCTGTTAATAAAGCAATTGATAATAAGAAAAGAGTTTGTGCAGTTGGCACTACAGTTATGCGTTCAATTGAAAGTGCTGTTTCTTCCAGTGGTCGATTAAAACCTTTTGATGGATGGACAAATAAATTTATTTTTCCTCCATATGATTTTAGTATTGCAAATTGTATGATTACCAATTTCCATACACCTAAATCAACTTTAATGATGATGACTTCTGCATTTGCAGATCATGATTTCTTAAAAAGAGCTTATAAAGAAGCAATAAAAGAAAAGTATAATTTTTATTCTTATGGTGACGCCATGTTGATTTTATAAGAATTGAAATTAAATAAATTAGAGCGTCCTATTTATGGGCGCTTTTTCATTATATAAAAATGAAACAAAAACAAGACATACGAGCTTTAACCAAAGATCAATTGCGTGATTTTTTTGTTTTGCAAAATGATAAAGCTTTTCGTGGTAATCAAGTTTATGAGTGGTTATGGCGTAAAGGAGCACACAATTTTGATGATATGACCAACATATCAAAAGAAACTCGTCAAATGTTAAAATCTAATTTTGTAATTAACCATATTGAAGTTGATCAGATGCAACGATCAAATGATGGTACGGTAAAGAATGCTATCAAATTGCATGATGGTATGATAGTAGAATCGGTTTTGATACCAACTGAAAATCGTTCAACAGCTTGTGTTTCAAGTCAGGTAGGATGTAGTTTAGATTGTAATTTTTGTGCTACTGCCAAATTAAAAAAGATGCGGAATTTAAATCCGGATGAAATTTACGATCAAGTTGTTGCTATTGATAAACAAAGCAGGCTATACCAAAATCATAAATTAAGCAATATTGTTTTTATGGGGATGGGAGAACCATTGCTTAACTACAAAAATGTTTTAATGGCAATTGATAAAATTACTTCTGATGAGGGATTATCCATGTCCCCAAGAAGAATTACTCTTTCTACAGTAGGCATACCTAAAATGATAAAAAAATTGGCTGATGATAACGTAAAGTTTAATTTGGCAGTATCATTACATTCGGCAATTGATGAGGTTCGATCTAAAATGATGCCGATAAATAAAAAATCTAATTTAGCAGATTTATTAGAAGCATTACAATATTGGTATGTTAAAACCAATCGCCAAATTACTTTTGAATATGTAATTTGGAAAAATATTAACGATAAACAAAAAGATATTGATGCTCTAGTAAAGTATTGTAAAAAAATTCCTTCAAAAGTTAATTTGATTGAATATAATGCAATTGATGATGGAGAGTTTCAACAAGCTAGTTCAAAGGCTACTGAACAATATGTAAGAACACTGGAGGCTCATAATATTACCGTAAATATTCGTCGCAGTAGAGGTAAAGATATTGATGCTGCTTGTGGGCAATTGGCAAATAAAAAAGTGGAAGAATAAAAAAGAAGTAAGAAGCAAGAAGAAAGTAGTATCAATCAGTAATTGCTAAAAATTTATCATTTAAAACTCTAATTCCACACCAATCGGGCAATGATCACTGTGTTTAGCTTCTGGCAAAATAAAAGCTCTTTTTAAATTATTTCGTATAGGTTCACTTGCCATACAATAATCTATACGCCAACCTTTATTATTATTTCTAGAATTAGCTCTATAACTCCACCAAGAATAATTATGAGGCTCTTTATTGAAAAAACGAAAAGTATCAATAAAACCACTTTGCATAAAATTCCCTATCCATTTACGTTCAATAGGTAAAAAACCGGAAGTATTTTTATTTTGTTTTGGATTGTGAATATCAATAGCCTCATGACAAATATTATAATCTCCACAAATTAGTAGATTAGGAATCTCTTTTTTTAAGTTGTTTATATAACCTTGAAATTGATCCATATAATTTAGTTTAAAATTCAATCGGGCGTCGTTAGTTCCTGAAGGTAAATATAAACTCATTACGGAAAAGTCATCAAAATCTAAACGAAGATTTCTACCTTCAAAATCCATACTTTCTATACTTGTACCATATTCAACATGATTTGGTTTTATTTTTGATAATACAGCTACACTACTATACCCTTTTTTTTGAGCTGAAAACCAATAATGATATGGATATCCATAATTTTCAAAATGTTGTAATTCAAGCTGTTCTTTATGAGCTTTAGTTTCTTGAATACAAATAATATCTGGATTTGCAGCTTTTAACCAATCTAAAAAACCTTTTTTTATTGCGGCACGTATGCCGTTTACATTGTATGATATAATTTTCATTGTTTTTTTTGTTTTTAGTCACGCAAAGAGTGCAAAGCTTAGCGCAAAGATCGCTAAGGCTTTTGTAAATTATTGCAGTGAGTTATAAATTATTAACAATTCTATGAATACTGTTTTTTAATATTTTACTGTTGAAATTTATTAATAAAGCAAGTTTTAAATTGGACAATCTTAAATAAGTCAAAGTTTGAGCATAATGAACAGGAGCTAAATTTTCAACTGATTTTATCTCTACAATCACTTTATTATTCACTATTAAATCCATTCTATATCCAACATCTTGATGTACACCTTTATAAATAAATGGCATTGGTTTTTGTTGCCCCACATCAAAACCTAATTCTCGTAAGTCATAAACTAAAGCACTTTCATAGGCGGATTCTAATAAACCTGGACCGATGGTTTTGTGTATTTCAATGGCAGCACCAATTATTTTATATGATATTTCATTTTCAGTCATAATTTTTCTCTGCGCTCTTTGCATTTTACTTTGTGTTCTTTGCGAGATAATTTATTTTTTATAATTGCTACGCAAATCCTTTCTCATAACTTTACCTGAAGCAGTTCGAGGCAACTTATCAATTGCTATCAAGTTAGATACTTTAAATAATGGATTTAATTTTTTTCTTATGATTTGTTTGGCTTTTAAAAATCTTTCATTTTTGTTGAATAAATTATTTTTTTCTACATAATATATTACTAATAGACTTGGTCCACCACCTTTGGGAGAAACTGCAATTGCAGCAGATTCTTTTATAAATTCAAGCTGGTTGATAAGCTCTTCAATTTGAATAGAACT
>JAUWLK010000334.1 GCA_030613745.1 Flavobacteriaceae bacterium
ATAATTTTGTTTAATTTAAAGGTATAAGGCATTTTTTAGTAACTTCGCCAAGCTAAATAAATCATAAAACTTTAAGATGAAAAAAATATTCAACTTATTATTCTCCACACGTTTAACAGGTATTTTATTTATAGTATTTGCTGCTTCCATGGCAATAGCAACCTTTATTGAAAATGATTATGGAACGCAAACAGCAAAAGCTGTAGTTTATAATTCTTGGTGGTTTGAATTAATATTTCTAGTGTTTATAATAAATTTTTCAGGAAACATCAAAAAATATAATTTATTGCGTAAAGAAAAGTTTTCCGTTTTGCTATTTCATTTAGCATTTGTATTTATCATGTTAGGAGCAGCAGTTACCAGATATATTAGTTTTGAAGGAATGGTACCAATTTATGAAGGGGAAACTACAAATATAATGTTATCTGATAAAGCTTTTTTAAAAGTTCATATTGATGATGGTAAGGATCAAAAAAAGCCAATATATAAACATCATTTATTTGCAAAAGAGCTTGATGAGTCTTATGGTTTTATTGCTACAGCAACTAAATTTTTGAATGTAATTAGAGGGGGAAATGGATTTTCGATAAATACTAATTTTAAAGAAAAACCAGTTAGTATTAATTATGTTAATTTTATACCTAACGCTTTTGAGCAATTTCAAGAAGATGAAAGTGGTGATAAATATTTAAAGATTGTTGAGTCGAGTGGTGTCGGACGACATGAACATTATATAAAAGCAGGGCAAACAATAAACTTACACAATGCATTGGTCTCTTTTGAAAATCCTGAAAAGGGAGTACTTAATATTTATACTGAAAATGATAGTTTAAAGATAAATCCACCATTTTCAGGTACTTATATGGTAATGACAACACAAAAGAGGAATGAAGTTGTTAAAGATTCTACACAAGTTTTTCATTTACGTTCTTTATATCAATTTGGAAAATTACAATTTGTAATTCCTGAATCTCCTCAAAAAGGTAAAATGAAAATGGTTTCAGGAAAAAAAGAAGAACACCCCAGAGATTTGTTACTAGTTGAAGTTATTACTGAAAACATCAAAAAAAATATATCAGTCTATGGTATGGGTATGGGTATCAATTCACCGGTAACTTTTTCTCAAGATAGTTTAAATTTTAGATTGAGTTATGGCGCAAAGCAAGTTGAGCTTCCGTTTTCTTTAAAACTTCGTGATTTTCAATTGGAACGTTATCCGGGTTCAATGAGCCCTAAATCTTATGCTAGTGAGATTACTGTTATTGATAAAGAAAAATCTTTTGATTTTCGAATTTTTATGAATCATGTTTTAGATTATAAAGGATATCGATTTTTTCAATCTAGTTATAATGATAAAGGAGCAATTGAACAAACTTTTTTATCAGTTAACCATGATATAATGGGCACTTGGATTACATATTTAGGATATACATTACTATTTTTAGGAATGATTTTATCTTTAATTGTTAAAAAAACTCGTTTTGCATTTTTAAGAAATAATTTACAAAACATTAAAAATAAGAAAGCTAAATTAAGTTTAATTGTATTTTTAATTACTCTATCTTCATTTGGACAAAACACTCACAACCAACAATATAAAGTCATAGATTCATTATTAACTACTAAAAAAGTAAGTAAAGAACATGCCAAACGATTTGGTGAATTGGTTATTCAAGATGCAGGAGGAAGAATGAAACCTGTTAATACTTTTGCCTCTGAATTGCTTAGAAAAGTAAGTAAAAAAGATACTTATGAAGATTTTGATGCCAATCAAGTAC
>JAUWLK010000080.1 GCA_030613745.1 Flavobacteriaceae bacterium
TAATTCTAGCATCTACAGCAATAATTTCATCTTCAAAAGCCAAGAGCGGATTGATATCTAATTCTGCTATTTCAGGAGCAATTTGTAATAACTCAGATATTTTTAAAATAATTTTAGCAAATTCTTCGATGTTTATTCCTGTTTGGCCTCTAATGCCTTTTAAAATTGGATAAGTTTTTAAATTTGTAATCATATTTAAAGACTCCTCTTTAGAAATGGGAATCATTTTAATACTAATATCTTTTAAAATCTCAACAAAAACTCCACCTAATCCACACATAATTATATGTGGATAAATATTTTCTTTTTTGGCACCAATAAAAAGTTCAATTCCTTTTTTCATGGGTTGAATAATAACTGATTTTGCCCCTTCAATTTGCATCAATCTTTTAAAGTTTAAAAGTAAATCTTCTTCATTTTTTATATTTAAAATAACACCGCCAACATCTGATTTATGTAGAATGCCAACTACTTTTAGCACAACAGGATATTTTAATGATTTTACTATTTGAAAAAGCTCGGTTTTGTTTTTTGTTTCAAATTGATCTACAAAATTTATTCCTGCATACTTAAGCAAATCATTTGCAGTTTCTGTAGGTATATATCCATTTGGTAAAGTATCAATTATTTCTCTAACAGACTGAATATCAATATATATTTCTTGTGAATTGTCTATTTCGTTCTTTGAGTTATTATAAACTTTCGCTAGTGCATTACCAAATAAAACCTCATCGGTAAAAGCAATATTTCCTTTAGAAATAAAATCTGATATTTCATCTTTTACATTTACAACCGAAGGTAAAATTGCATAAATTGGTTTCTTGCAAGTTTTATTCTTTTTGTTCAATACTTCATAAGCATCGTAAACAGATGATAATCCCGGACTGCCAAAAATAACAGCAATGGCATCAATAGTATCAAATTTATTTTCACAATAATCTATGATGATCTCTAATTGCTCAGCGGTACCTGTTGCAAGAAAATCAATAGGATTTGTAACCGATGAACCGTCATATAATTCATTTAATAAATTGTTACTATGTTTTCCTATTAATTGCGGAATATGTAAACCATTTTTTGACAAGATATCGGTTAACATTACTGCAGGTCCACCTGCATGGGTAATAATTGCTATATTTTTTCCCTTGGATTCTTTTTGTGTTAAAATTCCGGCAACTGTAATTAATTCATTTCTTCCGCTACAGCGGATAATTCCAGCTTTATGAAACAAGGCTTCAGTAAAAACATCAGAATTTGCCATTGCCCCGGTATGAGAAGAAGCAGCCCTGTTTCCTTCTTCTGAACTTCCTGCTTTTATTGCAGCAATTTTGCACCCTTTATTGATTAACGAAGTAGTATGTTTTAAAAATTTAATAGGATTTTTTATGCTTTCAATATAAAGGAGTTTCACTTTCGAACTTTCTTTATCGTCATAGGTTTGGTCAAAATATTCTAAAACTTCTTCAACTCCAATTTGAGCACTATTTCCAACTGTGTAAACACTTGAGAAAGTCAAACCGGTACTTTGTGCAGCTTCCATAATAAATACAGCAGTAGCTCCAGACCCCGAAATAAAATCAACTCCCTTTTTATGTAATTTTGGTATTGGAGTTGTAAAAACTCCTGTATAATGTTTATTGATTAAACCAATGTTATTTGGACCCAATAAAGTTCCTCCAGCTTTATTGATTAAGGAAACAATTTTTTGTTCTATTTTTGCTCCTTCTTTATCTTTTTCACTAAACCCGGCTGAAAATATAATAAAACCCTTGGTGCTTTTTTGTTGTGTTAAAATTTTTACCGTTTCCGGAATAAATTTTGCTGCAATGGCAATAATTGCTAAATCAACTTTAGGAAGCTTATGTATATCTTGGTAGGATTTAATACCTTGAACAATATTTTTTTTAGGATTGACCACAGATAGATCTCCATTAAATTTATGGTCGATTAAATTTTTTAGAACCCTGCCTCCCGGACTGTGAATATTATCAGAACCCCCAATAACAACAATACTTTTTGGTTGAATTAGTTTTTTGTGCAACATTTTTTTATGGAGTTTTTACTTTTGTAAAGTACGTGAATAAATTTAGCTATAACGCTGATATTTGTCAATGTATAAATCAACAAAATTTTGTTATTTTGATGTGGATTATAAACGATATAGATTATGTATACATTTTCAAACGCGGTAAATTCCATGCATTCTGAAGATATAAAACTTTTAATGAAGATGTCTTCAGGAAAAAGCTTGATTTCATTTGCCGGAGGTATGCCAAATAATGATTTATTTCCTGTTAAAGAAATTGATGATATTTACAATTCTCTATCCGAAAACGTAAAAAAACTCTGTTTTCAATACGGACCAACATCAGGATATCCACCTTTGGTGAAATCACTACAAAGCTATTTGCAAAAAAAAGGATTACCAGTTGATACCAATAAAATATTAATTACTACAGGATCTTTACAAGCCATAAGCATTATAACGCAAGAATTTGTTAATCAAGGAGATATAATCTTAACAGAGAACCCTAGTTTTGTTGGTGCCTTGTCAGTTTTTGAAACTTATGAAGCTGAAATACACGGTATTCCAATTGATAAAGATGGTATTGATATTGATGCTTTAAAGCAAAAAATAGCAAGTTTAGATAAGATGCCAAAGTTATTATATGTTACTCCGAATTATCATAATCCTGCAGGAATAATTTATACTCCTGAACGGAAAAAAGCTTTATTAGAAGTTTTATCAAATACTGGTATTATTTTAATAGAAGATGATGCTTATAGTGATTTGTATTTTAGAGAAGAAGAAAAATATTTAACCAAATCTATGAAATCCTATGGAGTTTCAGATGTTGAAATAATTTATACAGGTTCGTTTTCAAAAATTCTCGGACCTGGATTTAGATTGGGTTATATGCTAGCTTCACCGGAAATATTTGAAAAAGCTGAAACTGTAAAACAAGCTCTTGACGCTTGTACCTCTAATTTTATGCAAATTTTGGCTAATGAATTTTTAAGTCAAAACAAATTACAACCTTATTTAAAATTCTTAAGAAAAGAATATGCTGAGCGCAAAAATATATTACAAAATAGCTTAAAAAAATATATGCCAAAAGAGGTGACATGGAATGAGCCAAAAGGCGGATTTTATATTTGGCTTAAACTTCCTGAGCATATTAGTTCTACAGAAATATTTAAAGAAAGTGTAAAAAAAGGCGTGGTTTTTGTTACAGGAAGAACCTTTGATCCTGCAAGTAAAAAAGATGATAGATTAAGATTATCTTTTTCAAATATGCCGAAAGACACCATCGAAAAAGGTGTAAAAATATTAGCAGAAGCTATAAAAATTGTGATTGATAATTCAAAAATTGAAATTTCTTAATCGTTTGGTATATTTATCTTGCAAGGTATTAACACTGATAAAATTATGAACTCTTCCCCTCTTGAGAGGGGATTAAGGGGTGTGTTAATAAACAAAATCAGTATATTCTTTTGCGATTTTTTTACCAGTTTGAAAAGCTTCAATATTTAAATTGATTATTTTTTCACTTTTATTTTTAAACAATTTTTTAATAGCTATAAGCATACTTTCTTCTGATAAAGGAATTAAAGATGATGCAGCTCCAAGCAATACCATGTTGGCAGCTTTTGAATTACCTATCTTTTTTGCAATTTCTGTTGCGTTAATAATAATGTTATTTGGTTGGGATTTTATTTGTTTATACAGATCATGTTTTTCAGGATAATCTAAAATATTAACAAAAGTATTTGAATCGGTAATTAACCATCCATTATTTTTTAAAAAAGGTATATAACGTAATAATTCCATCGGTTCTACCGATAAAATCATATCAGCCTTTCCTTGTGGAATTAGATCTGAATAAATCTCAGTGTCCGAAATTCTAACATGAGATTGTACTGCACCACCTCGCTGACTCATACCATGAATTTCCGATTGTTTAACGTATAAATTCTGATGTAAAGCGGCAGTATCTAAAACAGCAGCAATGGTTAAAATGCCTTGTCCGCCTACGCCTGATAAAATAATATTAGTCTTCATAAGGAATTGGTTTTTAGTTTAATGATGCAATTCTTTGCTTGATTTCTTCTTTTTTGTCTCGTGATAATCTTACACAAGGTCTTTGAGAAATAATTACTGAAACTCCTTTATATTGAATTTCTTTTCTTAAGATTTTAACATTTTCATCATGATTTTTCTTTAAAGGAACCATGGTTATTACATGTTCAGGATCAACCCCAATTCCTAAACATATACTTTTTAAACGTCCTACAGCTGTTGAGTCTTGCGTTCCAGTCATCGCTATAGCGGAATTATCAGAAATAACAACTGTTATAGGTGTGTTTTCATAAACAGCATCAAGCAATCCTGTCATTCCTGAATGTGTAAAAGTTGAATCTCCAATAATAGCAATTGTATTTTCTAAACCAGCATCAGCAGCTCCTTTTGCCATTGTAATGGATGCTCCCATATCAATTAAAGTATTTATGGTGTTAAGTGGAGGTAGAGCTCCCAAAGCATAGCAACCTATATCACCAAATACTTTTTTGTTTCCAATTTCAGGAATTAATTCATTAATTGCATTAAATAAATCTGTATGCCCACATCCTTCGCAAAGTTGGGGTGGTCTTGATGTAACGATTTCAGGCATGGCTTTTGTATTTTTTTGAAAAAAGCCTAATGCTTTGCCTACATTATTTGGATTTAATTCACCAGTAAGAGGTAAATCACCAGATAATTTCCCTCTGATTTTATCATCATCATCAAAATAATTGTGTAATAATTCTTCTACTACCGGATACCCTTCTTCAACAATTAAAATTTTATCGCAGTGTTTATAAAGTTCTTTAATTTTTGTTTTAGGAAGTGGATATTGTGAAATTTTCAAAACAGAAAAAAATTCTTCATTGTCACTAATATTCTCCATTACATAGTTGTATGCAATTCCACAAGCTATAATTCCTACTGATTTATCTTTTTTTAAGCTTAAAGTATTAAATTTTGAATTTTCAGAACTTACAATTAATGCACTTTTTTTGTTTACTAATTTTTCGAATTGTTTTTTTGCATAAGCAGGAATTAGAGCAAACCTTTCAGTATCAACTGGTAATTGTATTCCGTTTTGGGCTCTTCTTTCTTTTAAAATAATACCTGATCTTGAATGAGATAATCTAGTAACCATTCTTACCAGAATAGGTAATTTTAAATTTTCAGAAAGATCAAAAGCATAATGCATAACATTGTATGCCTCTTGCTGATTTGAAGGTTCTAATATAGGTACCATAGCAAATTTCCCGTAAAATCTTGAGTCTTGTTCGTTTTGTGAAGAGTGCATAGAAGGATCATCTGCAACTACAACTACCATTCCTCCATTAATTCCTGAAACAGCCATATTCATAAAAACATCTGAAGCAACATTTAAACCTACATGTTTCATAGCTACCATTACTCTTTTGCCTGCATAAGACATTCCTAAAGCGGCTTCCATAGCAGTTTTTTCATTAACGGACCATGTAGAATGAATACCTAAACTTTTTGCTATTTTTGATTTTTGAATATATTCAGTAATTTCAGTTGAAGGTGTCCCTGGGTATGCGTAAACTCCTGATAAACCTGCATCTATTCCGCCTTGAGCAAGAGCTTCATTTCCTAATAATAATCTTTTCATGTTCTAATTTGATGTTTTGTAACGAGTACAAAATTAAAAGTAAGATTATAATTATAGTATGATTAATATCATAGAGGACAATAAAGGTTTATTTAAGAAAATGAGTTTTATAAACTATGAAATTTAATCGGAGATAATTCCACTAGGCTCTGCCTTGGGTTTTCCTATTTCACCTCTCCTTGAGGAGAGGTCAAAACTTTCTTTTGAGAGTTTTGGGATGGGTGTAATAAAGAAAATTCTTGAAATTTATTTATTATCCCAATTATTTTTAACTCTAATTCTTTTATACAATTTAATACCGAGCATTAATAATACAGAAACACCAACAATTCCAATTACACCAAAAATCCAACCTAATGAATTTTTTAATACAACTAAAAACACAGAAGCAAATAAAATTATAGTTGCAACTTCATTCCAAATTCTCAATGCATAAGATGAATATTTTAAATACCCTTTTTCCATTTGATTGTACATAATTTGGCAAGACCAATGATAAGCATATAATAATGCTACAAATGCTAATTTAATAAGCATCCAGCTTTCTTGAAGCCAAAAAGGTTGAAGTACTAATAACCAAGTTGCAAAAATTGTAGCTAAAATGGCAGAAGGCCAAGTAATAATATACCATAACCTCTTGGTCATAAGTGTGTACTGGTTTTGTAAAATAGACTTGGCTGGTTCTTCTTTTTCTTCAGCTTCTTTAAAATAAATAAAGAGACGTATTATATAGAATAAACCTGCAAACCAGGTGGTTATAAATATAATATGTAGAGATTTTATATATAAATATTCCATAATTATTTTCTCTTTATAATTTGCTCTCTTCCCATTGTCCAATCCATTTTGTAACAGTACTTACCCAAGTATCATTATCATTTAAGCAAGGTATATGTTTGAAATTATTTCCGCCATTTTCAAGAAATTGAATCTTTCCTTCTATAGCAATTTCTTCTAAAGTTTCTAAGCAATCTGCAACAAAAGCAGGAGTAATAACAGCTAAGTTTTTTACACCTTCCTTAGGTAGGCTTTTTAACTCAAAATCAGTATAAGGTTTTAACCAAGGATCTTTTAATAATCGTGATTGAAAAGAATTACTATAGGAACCTTTTTTTAATTTTAACGATTCAACAATAGATTTTGTTGTTTCAAAACATTGATGTCTGTAGCAAGTCTGGTGTGCTTTTGATGGTGTAATACAGCAAGAACCATCTATTTTACAATGTGATTTTGTTGTGTCTGATTTTAAGATATGACGTTCTGGAATACCATGATAAGAAAATAAAATATGGTCATAATCAAAATCTTTTAAATGATGTTTCAAATTATTACTCATTGCTTTGATATAACCATCATTATTATAAAATACAGGTAAAATATCCATTTTGATAGTAGGAAAAAATTTACTATTTATTGTTTTTGTTTTTTCAACAACAGTTTCGTAAGATGACATCGCATAGTGAGGATATAGAGGAATTAATAGGATTTCTTCAACACCTTCGTTTACCAATTCTTGTATAGCTTTTTTAATACTCATAGACCCATATCGCATACCTAAAGCAACAGGGATATGTAGTTTTTTTGTGATTTTTTCTTTAAAACGCTTAGAAATAACTACTAATGGAGATCCTTCTTTTAGCCATATTTTTTTGTAGGCTTTCGCTGATTTTTTTGGTCGGGTATTTAGTATAATTCCTTTGATGAGTAAAAAACGTTTCCAATATGGAATGTCAATCACTCTTTCGTCCATTAAAAACTCATCTAAATACTTTTTTACATCTTTAATTTTAGTTGAATCTGGAGACCCTAAATTTATGAGAAGTACACCTTTTTTAGTCACAGCTTATAATAATAATTATCGATATTTTAATCGCCAAATATAATATTTTAATAGTTAATACCAATTGTTACAATTGAAGTTTGTTAAAAATATGTATAAATATTTTTAGCGTTATTTTTTTTATTTCAAACGATATCATTCAAGTTTAGATGTATTTATTTTTGTCAAAATTTATATTATTAGAATAATATAAATATATGAGAGATAAATTTATCGTTTATGTGATAATTATCATTTTATTAATATTTATTGTATAGTACTTTTGTAACCAAAGTTACATTAAGTAATGTTTTTATAAATATAAATAAAATTAACTACATCAAAATGAATAAAAATACAGATAATAAAAGTTTTTATGTAATTGGGTTAAATTATAAAAAGGCAGATGTTGCTGTTAGAAGTAGTTTTAGCCTGAGTTATGAAAATCAAGAAAAATTATTATTAGAGGCAAAAACTATAGATATTAATAGTGTTATCGTTATATCTACCTGTAATAGAATAGAAATAATAGGTTTTGCTAAACATCCTTTTCAACTAATTTCTTTATTGTGTAAATATTCTAAAGGTACTGTTGATGAGTTTGCCAAAGTATCTTATGTTTATAAAAATAGTGATGCAGTTGAGCATTTTATTAAAATTGCTACAGGTTTAGATAGTCAAATTTTAGGAGATTATGAAATTGTAGGTCAGCTAAAAGAATCATTTCAATTGGCTAAAAAAGTGGGAACTATTAATGCATATATTGAAAGATTATATAATGTGGCTTTACATGCAAGTAAAGAGGTGAAGAACAAAACATCTTTAAGTTCAGGAACTACTACTGTATCCTATGCTGCAATCCAATATATTAAAGATGATGTTAAAGATTTAACCAATAAAAATATTTTAATTTATGGTTTAGGTAAAATAGGAGAAAGTACGGCAAGAAGTTGTGTTACATACTTAAAAAATAGCAATATAACTGTAATTAACCGTACTGAAGAAAAAGCTTTTGTTTTAGCCGATGAGATAGCTGTAAATGCAAAAACTCATGATAATTTAAAAAGTGAAATTCAAAAATCAGATATTATAATTGTAGCAACTGGAGCACCAAAGCCAACAGTAACTTTAGATCAATTTACAAATGATAACAAGCAATTAATTATTGATTTGTCTATTCCCGGTAATGTTGATGCAAAAGTGAAAAATCTGAAAAACAAAGAGATAGTTGATGTTGATGTATTGTCAAATAAAACAAAATTAACATTTGAAAATAGAAAAAAACAAATTCCTTTAGTTGAAGAAATTATTAATAAATATAAAATTGAATTTTATGAATGGTTACTTTTTAGGAGGAGTACACCAGCAATAAATTCGTTAAAGAATTCATTGGCACAAATTCAAAAAGATGCTATTACAGTTTATTCAAAAAAACATCAAAATTTAAATATTGATCATGTAGAAGAAGCAACGTCATATTTAGTAAATAAAATTGTATCAAAATTTGCATCACATTTAAAAGAAGATAAAACACAAGCTAATCAAAGTATCCAAGTAATGAAACGAATATTTAATGTAGAGGTTCTAGAAAATTGAAATGGAGAAAGTTATTAGAATAGGTACTCGGTCAAGTGAATTAGCACTATGGCAAGCTAATGTTGTTGCTAAACAATTAGAGCACATAGATTACAAAACAGAGATAATAAAAATTGATTCAGAAGGCGATTTGGTTTTAGATAAACCATTACACGAACTGGGAATTACCGGTGTATTTACTAGAAATTTAGATATAGCAATGCTCAATAATGAAATTGATATTGCTGTGCATTCATTAAAAGATGTACCTACTGTTTTACCTAAAAAAATTGTGCAAGCTGCTGTTTTAAAGCGTGGTAATTATAATGATATTTTGGTGTTTAAAAACAACGAAGAATTTTTATCACAAAAATCGGCAATTATAGCTACCGGTAGTTTACGTCGAAAAGCACAGTGGTTGCATAGATATCCAGAACATATTCTTGTTGAATTACGTGGTAATGTAAATACACGTTTAAAAAAATTGAAAGATAACGATTGGAACGGAGCTATTTTTGCTGCTGCAGGATTAAGTCGTGTTAATTTATTACCAGATAACCATATTGTTTTGAGTTGGATGCTTCCTGCTCCAGCCCAAGGAACAATTATGATTACAGCGTTAGAAGATGATGAATACACAAGAGAAGCTTGTGCAAAAATAAATGATGAAGAAACTGAGATTTGTACAACTGTTGAACGTGATTTCTTAAATGCATTAGAAGGCGGATGTACTGCACCAATAGGTGCTTTGGCATATATTAAAGATGAAAAAG
>JAUWLK010000229.1 GCA_030613745.1 Flavobacteriaceae bacterium
AAACTTGTAAATAATAAATTTATTTATAGATTTGCTGCCACATTAGAAAATTATGAATAATACATTTTACATTTTTACTCGTTTTTACTTTTATTTTTATTTTAAAATAAAATGAGACTCTATATGTAAATTAGTTAAAAATAATATAACATCATAAAGTCTCGAAATTTCGAGACTTTTTTTTTAGATATAAACGAAATGAAAGTAGCAATACAAGGAATAAAAGGTTCTTTTCACGATATAGTTGCAAGACAATTTTTTGGTGATAATATTGAATTGATTGAATGTATGTCATTTACTGAAATTCCGGTATTGTTAAAAAATAACGAAGTGGATAGTGCTGTAATGGCAATTGAAAATTCAATAGCCGGAGCCATATTACCAAATTATGCTTTAATAGATGAATATAATTTAAATATAGAAGGAGAAGTTTATTTAAATATTCATCATCATTTAATGGCTTTAAAAGGACAAAAATTAGAAGATATTAAAGAAGTTTGGTCACATCCTATGGCAATTTTACAATGTCGAAAATATTTTAGAAATCATCCAAACATAAAATTAATTGAAGAAAAAGATACTGCGGAAGTTGCTAAAAGAATTCAAAATGAAAAAATTAAAGGAATTGCAGCAATAGCAAGTAAAGAAGCAGCAAAACTTTATAATTTAGAAGTTATTGCTGACGATATTCAAACTATTAAATATAATTCAACTCGTTTTTTCATCCTTAAAAAGGAAAAAAACAGCCCTGTTCATTCAAATAAAATTGGTGGCGTACAAAATAAGTCATCTATCAAATTTATCACCAAACATGAAACAGGTAGTTTGGCAGAAGTTTTAGATATTTTTGCTAAACATGAAATTAGTTTAACTAAAATTCAATCATTACCTAAAATTGATGAACCGTGGAAATATTCTTTTTTTATTGATCTTGTTTTTGATGACAATACGCTTTATAATAATGCTTTGCATTTGATAAATAAAAAAGTTACACACTTAAAAATATTAGGAGAATACCATCAAAATATATTAACGAAATGATTCAAGTTGCTAACAGATTAAATGATGTAAAAGAGTACTATTTCTCTAAAAAATTAAGAGAAGTACGTTCGCTAATTAATCAAGGAAAACCAATAATAAATTTAGGTGTTGGAAGTCCTGATTTACAACCTCCAAAAGAAGTTATAAATGCATTAAATAACTCAACTGTTTACGGGTATCAAAATTATCAAGGTATTCCTGAATTTAGACAAGCTATATCTGATTTTTACAAAAAACATTATAATGTTTCTTTACAAGTTAGTGATGAAATTTTACCTTTAATGGGTTCAAAAGAAGGAATTTTACATATTTCAATGGCGTATTTAAATGAAGGTGATGAGGTGTTAATTCCAAATCCTGGTTACCCTACTTACACTACGGTAACTAAATTGGTTCAAGCCAAACCTGTTTATTATGATTTGGTTGAAGAAAATAATTGGTTTCCTAACTTTGAAAATTTAGAAAAAATAAATTTAGAAAAAGTGAAAATAATGTGGGTTAATTATCCACACATGCCTACCGGAAGTACACCAACAAATGCATTATTTGAAAAATTAATTGCTTTTGCTAAAAAACATCAAATTTTAATTGTAAATGATAATCCGTATAGTTTTATTTTAAACGATAAGCCAAAAAGTATTTTAGCTTATGAAGGAGCTAAAGATGTTGCAATTGAACTCAATTCATTAAGTAAATCTTTCAATATATCAGGCTGGAGAGTTGGTATGGTAGTTGGAAAAAGCGAATATATCAACAACATATTAAAAGTAAAAAGCAATATGGATTCGGGTATGTATTACGGTATCCAACAAGGGGCAATTACAGCTTTAAAATTATCAAAAAAATGGTTTAACAAAATCAATGCTGTTTATAAAAAAAGAAGAATAATTATTTGGAAAATTTGTGATGAACTTCATTGTGCTTACAATAAAACAAGTACTGGTTTATTTGTTTGGGCTAAAATTCCGAAAGGTAAAACCTCTAATGAAATTACTGATGAATTGTTATATAATTATAATGTTTTTATAACTCCAGGTACTGTATTTGGTAGCAACGGTGAAGGATATATTCGTTTTTCACTTTGTGTAGAAGAAGAAAAAATTCAAGAAGTTTTAACAAGAATTTCTAAAAATAATTAAAAATGAAAAAAGTTGCAGTTATAGGACTAGGATTAATTGGAGGCTCGTTAGCGTTAGAATTGAAAAAAGTTACTTGGGCTACTATTTATGGTATTGATAAAAATCCTGAGCATCTTAATACAGCACTTGATCTAGGTATTATTTACAAAAAAGCTGATATTAATATTGTAAAAGAAGTTGATGTAGTAATCATTGCTGTTCCTGTTAATGCAATACCAAAACTTACTGTTCAAGTTCTAGATTTGATTAATGAAAATACTTTGGTGTTTGATGTAGGTTCTACTAAAGCTGTTGTTTGTGATGTAGTAAAAAATCATTCGAAAAGGAAAAATTTTGTTGCTCTTCATCCTATTTCAGGAACAGAATTTTCAGGACCTGATGCTGCTATTTACGACTTGTTTACTGATAAAGTAAATATTATTTGTGAGCAAAATTTAAGCAGTAAAGAAATGATAAATCGAACGGTTTCAATATTTGAAAAATTAAAAATGCGAAATGTTTTTATGGATTCTGCAGAGCAACATGATAAGCATATTGCTTATGTATCACATTTGTCACATATTAGTTCATTTATGCTAGGAAAAACTGTTTTAGAAATTGAAAAAGATGAAAAAAGTATTTTTGATATGGCTGGAAGTGGATTTGAATCAACGGTTCGATTAGCAAAAAGTAATCCCGAAACATGGACACCAATTTTTTTACAAAATAAAGAATACATATTAAAATCATTAAACGAATACATAAAAAATTTGAATCAATTTAAAGAAGAAATAACAAACGAATCAGCTGAAAAAGTTTATGCAATTATGCAAAATACAAACAAAATAAAAAGTGTGTTAGCTGGTATTAAAAATCAAAACGGAAATGGAAAATAAAAACTTTAGAACATGGTTAGATGATATGCAATTAGATCATCCATTGGTAATTGCCGGACCATGTAGCGCAGAATCAGAAGAACAAGTTTTAGAAGTAGCTCATGAATTAAAAAATACTGATACTACTGTATTTAGAGCAGGAGTTTGGAAGCCTAGAACCAGACCTGGTAATTTTGAAGGAAATGGCGTAAAAGCTTTGCCATGGTTACAAAAAGTAAAAGAAGAAACAGGATTACTTACTGCTATAGAAATAGCCAATGCACAACATGCAAAACTAGCATTAGAATTTGATATTGATATCTTATGGATTGGTGCTCGTACAGCAGTAAACCCATTTGCCGTTCAAGAAATTGCAGAAGCTATTCAGAGTACTGATAAAATTGTTTTAGTAAAAAATCCAATAAACCCAGATTTAGATCTATGGATAGGAGCTATTGAACGTTTCCATAAAATGGGTGTGACAAATCTAGGAGCTATTCATAGAGGATTCTCTTCTTTTAGAAAATCTCAATATAGAAATATTCCCAGTTGGCAAATTCCTATTGACTTGAAAAGTAAATACCCTACTTTACCAATAATCAATGATCCTTCACATATTTGTGGAAATAGAGAAGGGATTTTTGATGTTTCACAAACTGCATTAGATTTAAAATTTGATGGGTTAATGATTGAAACACATTGCAATCCTGATGAAGCATGGAGTGATGCCAAACAACAAATTAAACCTGTTCGATTGGTAGAAATTATGAAGGATTTACGTATCAGAAAGCCAAGGTTTGAAAAAGAAGAATCTATTTCAAAATTAAATGCTTTTCGTAAAGAAATTAATGCCAAAGACGATCAGTTACTTGAAACTCTAGCGGAAAGAATGCAAATTGTAGAAAATATTGGTAAAGCAAAAAAAGAAAGGAACGTTGCTGTTTTACAAAATACTCGATGGCAAGAAATTTTACAAAATATGGTTGAAAAAGGTGAAGAGCAAGGATTAACAAAAGAATTTATCGAAAAAATATTTAAAGCGATTCACCAAGAATCAATTGCACATCAAGAAAAAATTATTAACGGATAAATTAAAAATCATTTAAATAATTACTATGTGAACTTGTATTATT
>JAUWLK010000217.1 GCA_030613745.1 Flavobacteriaceae bacterium
TTTTTCCTGAAAATATTTTCAGCTTATTCCCTTAACAGCATTACCTGTTCAGGTTCAATGGGTTTAATCTCAGCCTTTGTTGGCACCCCTTTTGAGATGATGCAAATTTACTAATAACTTCTAAACTATTTATATAAAAATTAAGTTAATTAAGTTTTTTTCTTAGTGCTTTTTTAAATGTTTGTTTTTTCTTTTTTTCTAAACGTTTTTTGATGCTAGATTTACTAGGCTTAGTTGGTTTTCTTATTTTAGGAACTTTTAATCCGTTTATAATAATTTTTAAAAAGCGATCAACAATAATTGCTTTATTTTTGTGCTGACTTCGACTTTCATCACAATGAAGTATTAGTACCTCTTCTTTAGTAAGTTTAGTTTTTAAATTTTTAAACAATAATTCTTTCTCATCAATAGTAAGTTCATTAGAATTCTTTAAATCAAATATCAATTCTACTTTTGAAGAAACTTTATTTACGCTTTGTCCGCCTGCACCACTGCTGCGAATGGCTTTAAAATTGAGTTCTTTGATGAGTTTTTCAGTGTTCATTTTTTTGTGTTAATAATTCCTCTCTTGAAGGTTATATTCTATTCAATAGGAGAATATAAAACAAGATACTTTATAGATATAATCAATTTAAAGATTATGATTAGATAAATCGTCTGTATTCTGATGTAAAAAATGTAAATCTAAGTCGATTAAATTATCTGAAAAGCTTTGTAAATTAGATTTTGAACTCAAAATCTTATCAATTTTATTTATAGCATCTTCAATTCTTTTTTTTCTATCTCCTTTTAGTAATATATAGGGACGGTTATACTTTATCAGAGCATTTTCAAAAGCTTTAAACATTTCTAAACGTTGATCTGGTCGGGCTCTTAAATCATCATCTTCCCAAGGAGTATCTATATCTGTAAGTAAATACAAATCGTATATATTATTTATAGCTGCTTTTTCTAACTCAGGATTAACAAATCCACCATAATATTCTTCAGAATAAATTTTAGTTTCTAATAAATCCGTATCACAAATTAGCACTTTATCTGCCTTTTTAGCCAATTCATTCTCTAATTTCATTTGTCCTATAGCAATCGGTATTAAATCAGAGTTTTCACAAGTTTTTCTTTCGTTATTCCATTTGTTTTGTAAATACTGTCGGGCATATTCAGGAGCCCAAACTGTATTATAATGTCTTGCTAATTGTTTTGAAAGGGTTGTTTTACCTGTACTTTCAGGTCCAAACAATACCACTTTTACAATATTTAAAGGCTTTTGTTTAAGTTTTTCTTCCATGCTAAATATCCTAGTATTGCTAAAATTAAAAATATAGTGTATTGAATTCCTGTAAAACCATATCCTTTTACAAAATACAACGGAATTGAAACAATATTACCGGCAATCCAAAGTGTCCAGTTTTCAATCTTTTTATTTGCCATCAACCACATTGCTGCAAAAAATATTCCTGTTGTAAAAGTATCTAAATAAGGTATGCCTTCCCTAAAATTTTTCAAATTTCCTGAAGTGAGTTTGGTTATTGCATAATTAAAGCTCTCTTCAAAACCTAAATTATTAGGCATTACATTATAATATCTATAAACAATGATCACAAAAACAGAAGTAAAGGCAAATATGCTAAAAGCCTTTATTTTATCCATTTTATTCGTTCGAGAAATTGGTAAATGATTTTGTTTATCATCAATGATTTTACTCCACATATACCAACCGTAAAGACTCATTAGTGTATAATATATATTGATGATTAAATCTCCATAAAGATTCCATTGCGAAAGTAAATACACATAAATACCTGTACTTATTATTCCTGTTGGAAATACTAAAATATTTTCTTTTTTGGCATAAAAAACACTGATAACTCCGAATAATGCAGCAATAAATTCAAGAGAAATATTTAAAACAGAGGCTGTTTTATACGGCTCTAAAAAAAAGTCTAATATCTCATTCATTGCATCATTTTTAAAACATCTTGTTTTTCTTCAAAAGCAGTTCCAATAACAACCAAATCAGCACCATTTTTATAAGCTTTATTTAACTGTTCTTTTGTTCTAATGCCTCCTCCAACAATTAATGGGATAGAAATATTTTGTTTTACACTTGAAATTATTTTTGAATTTACTTCTTTTTTAGCACCACTACCTGCTTCTAAATAAATCAATTGCTTACCTTTATACATACCTGCTATTGCTGTTGCAACTGCGAGATCAATATTTTGTTGAGAAATTGGTATTGTTTTACTCCTTTTTAATACAGATGATTGTGTACCTCCGTCAATTAATATATAACCTGTTGGAATAATTTCAATAGTAGAATTTTTTAAATAAGGAACGGATTTTATTTGTTGTTCAATTAAATATTCCGGATTTCTACCCGAAAGTAATGATAAAAACAGCAAAGCATCAGCATTATTTGTCACTTGTGAATAATCTCCAGGGAAAAGTACTAGTGGAATTTTAGTATACCTTTTTAAAGTTTTTACAAAAATACTGGTTACTCCATTTTTCACAAAACTACCACCTACAAATATGAAATTTGCTTTTAAATCTTCTATTTTTTTTGCTATTACAGGTAAATCGTTTATTGACGTTTTATCAGGATCTAACAAAATAGCAAGTAGCTTTTTGTCCTCTTTTGAAGCTTTTTGTATGTATTCTAAAATTGATTTATTCATTTTATAATATATCTAAAGCATAAACCAATGTAAAATTCTGAACTTGTTCAAACCTTATATCATATTTTTTATTTCTATCAGTGGTTTTTATCCATCCAATTGTTTTTTTATCTGTTAAATCAAAGGCTTGAATAGGAATATGTTTTTTAAATGACAATCCTTCATAAGGATATATTTTATAAAGTGATTCTTTTGCTCCCCAAAGTACAGTTAACTGTTCAATAATATTTTTATCTTTTAAAAAAGACGCTTCTTTATTTATAAATTTATGAGCTATTCGTTTAATTTTTTCTCTATTCTTTTCAATGTCAACTCCTATTTCACTACCACTTATTGCAATAGCTGAAAAATTAAAAGAATGTGTTATTGAAATATGTTTTTCATCTTTTAAATGAGGTTTTCCATTTTCAGTATAATACAAATCAAAATCAGTATATCCAGCTGTTTTTAATAAATGTCGAACACTCAAAAACCCGCGTTGATGCAATTCTGATCTCATTCCATTT
This sequence comes from Flavobacteriaceae bacterium, assembly GCA_030613745.1. GTDB lineage: Bacteria > Bacteroidota > Bacteroidia > Flavobacteriales > Flavobacteriaceae > Lutimonas. The sequence goes on from JAUWLK010000217.1 coordinate 3,188, forward strand.
AAGCGTTTCAAATTATTTTCATTTAATTCTATATTATGGAATAACTCCTGAAATGATTCTTCAATTTTCCAAACATAAATAATTGTTTCAAAATTAGGTTTTATTGTTTTATAGAGTGGCATTAAATAAATTAAAGGGATTTTGTACTTTTGCAAAATAAAAACAAATATAAATAATATGAGTTCAGAAACATCAACTTACACGAAATATAAAGTTAAAGATATTAATCTTGCCGAATGGGGTAGAAAAGAAATTCATTTAGCTGAAGCTGAAATGCCTGGTTTAATGAGTTTACGTGAAGAATTTAAAAATGAAAAACCTTTAAAAGGAGCAAGAATTGCAGGTTGTTTACACATGACTATTCAAACTGCAGTTTTAATTGAAACTTTGATTGAACTTGGTGCAGAAGTTACTTGGAGTTCTTGTAATATATTTTCAACTCAAGATCAAGCTGCCGCCGCAATTGCTGCTGCCGGAATTTCAGTTTATGCCTGGAAAGGAATGAATGAAGAAGAATTTGATTGGTGTATTGAACAAACTTTATTTTTTGGTGAAGAGAAAAAGCCATTAAATATGATTTTAGATGATGGTGGAGATTTAACTAATATGGTTTTAGATAAATATCCTGAATTGGTAGGAAATATAAAAGGTATATCAGAAGAAACCACAACAGGAGTACACAGACTTTATGACAGAATGAAAGGGGGAACTTTACCAGTTCCGGTTATTAACGTAAACGATTCTGTTACCAAATCAAAATTTGACAATAAATATGGTTGTAGAGAAAGTGCTGTTGATGCCATAAGAAGAGCTACAGATATTATGCTTGCAGGTAAAGTTGTTGTTGTTGCCGGTTACGGTGATGTAGGAAAAGGAACTGCAGCTTCATTTAAAGGCACAGGAGCCAGAGTTATTGTTACGGAGATCGATCCAATTTGTGCCTTACAAGCTGCTATGGAAGGTTTTGAAGTAAAGAAAATGGATAATGTAATTTCTAAAGCAGATATTGTAATTACTACAACCGGCAATAAAGATATTGTACAGGAAAGGCATTTTAGAGCTTTAAAAGACAAGGCCATTGTTTGTAATATTGGTCATTTTGATAATGAAATTGAAATGAGTTATCTTGAAAATAATCCTAAAATCACCAGACTAAATATCAAACCCCAGGTGGATAAATGGACTCTGGAATCCGGTAAATCGGTTATTATT
>JAUWLK010000282.1 GCA_030613745.1 Flavobacteriaceae bacterium
TGTACAACCCAAACTATCAGGTGAAATATCTTTACAAAATGATTTTTTAGAAAATTACACTCCTTCAGCACTTGCCAAACAGGTAAGTATAGTATTGACCGAAAAAATTCCTCCAAGTAATTTAACCGTTTATGAACTTATTGCCTTAGGTCGCCAACCTTATACAAATTGGTTAGGAACATTAACAAATGAAGATATAATACAAATTAATATAGCTTTAGATCAAACAAACCTACAAAATTTAGTCAATAAAAGGTGTGATGAATTAAGTGACGGACAGCTACAAAGAGTAATGATATGTAGGGCATTAGCACAAAATACTGATATAATAATTTTAGATGAGCCTACTGCTCATCTTGATATACAACACAAAATTGAAACGTTTAAATTATTACAAAATTTAGCCAATCAACTAAATAAATCTATTTTAATTTCAACTCATGAAATACAACTAGCAATTCAAATGGGAGATAAATTATGGCTAATGATAAAAAATGGATTTTTAACCGGAAATCCACAAACATTAATTGAAAATGATAATATCAATCAACTTTTTGATTCTGAACTTATACACTTTGATAAAAAAAGTAATCAATTTTTAGTAAATTAAATACAATTCTGTTTAATATAAATTAGTTACTTATTTTTGTATCAATTCAATTATTATTTTAATATTACAATTCAATTATAATAAAGAATCAGAAATGAAAAAAATCATTATTCTTTTCATGAGTATAGTGCTATTATCATGTGGTACAAGTAAAAAAGTAGATATAAATGATGATACTCTTATAATTAAATATGCTGATAAAATTAAAGAATCTTATTTAAAAGACCATCTTAACTTGTTAGCTAATGATGTATTTGAGGGGAGAAAAACTGGTGAAAAAGGCCAGAAATTGGCGGCAAATTATATTGCAGGACATTATAAGCATCTAGGTATCAAACCTCCAAAAGGATATGATAATTATTTTCAAGAAATACCAAAAGAGTTTTTTAATAAAAATTCAAATTCTACTTCTGAAAATGTTGTAGCTTTTATACCTGGAAGTGAATTTCCTGATGAAGTTATTGTAGTATCTGCTCATTATGACCACTTAGGTAAAAATGGTGAAATAATATACAATGGTGCTGATGATAATGCGTCAGGCACATCAGCAGTTATGGAAATAGCTAAAGCATTACAAAATGCTAAAAATGATGGATATGGCCCTAAACGTTCCATATTATTTTTAAACCTGACTGGAGAAGAAGAAGGATTATTTGGATCTAAATATTATACTTCACACCCAATTTTTCCTTTGGCAAATACTATAGTAAATCTTAATATTGACATGATTGGGCGTATTGATAAAAAACACAAAAACAATCCTAATTATATTTACCTTATTGGTTCTGATAAGCTAAGTAGAGAGTTACATTATATTTCAGAAGATGTAAATAAAAAATATACCAAGTTAAAATTAGATTACACTTTTAATGATGACAAAGATCCAAATAGATATTACTATAGATCAGATCATTACAATTTTGCTAAAAATAATATTCCTGTAATTTTTTATTTTAATGGAATTCATGAAGATTACCACAAACCTTCAGATACTGCTGATAAAATAAATTTTGAAATTTTGTCAAAAAGAACTCAACTGATTTTTTATACCGTTTGGGAAATTGCTAATCGTGAAAATAGATTGATTGTAGATTAAACAATAAAAAAAATAACTTTAACCATTTTACTTTAAAATTTGTACGTAATAATTGATATAGAAACTACCGGAGGTAGATATAATGAAGAAGGAATTACCGAAATTGCTATTCATAAATTTGATGGAAATGTTATAATTGATTCATTTATAAGTTTAATTAATCCTGAAAAAGAAATTCAACCCTTTGTTGTAAATCTTACCGGAATTAATAATAAAATGCTTCGAAATGCTCCTAAATTTTATGAAGTTGCAAAACGAATAGTGGAAATAACAAAGGATTGTACTTTAGTTGCTCACAATGCTAGCTTTGATTACCGCATTCTCAGAACAGAATTTAGAAGATTAGGATTTAACTTTGAAGCTCCAACCCTTTGTACTATTGAATTAAGTAAGAAATTAATTCCTGGATTAGATTCTTATAGTTTAGGCAAGCTTTGTCGTAAAATTGGTATTCCTGTTAGTGATAGGCACAGAGCAAATGGTGATGCTTTGGCTACTATAAAATTATTAGAAATATTATTACAAAAAGATACTGAAAAAATTATTGCAAAAAGTACTATCAAATTTGGTAACAAAAGAGATTTGTCAAAAAAATTATTAACTATTCTTGATGAATTACCAATTAAAACCGGTGTTTTTTATTTTCACAGATACAATGGAGATATTTTATATATAGGTAAAGGAAAAAGTATCAAAAGAATTGTTAATCAAGTCTTTTTACGAACATCTAAAAAAGCTAGAGTTTTACTAAAAGAGTTAGTTTCAGTAACTTGCGATATAACTGGAAGTGAGCTAATTGCCCATATAAAATATCAAGAAGAAATTAAAGCACAAAATCCCAAATTCAATAGAAATAAAAAAGTAAAAATGCTATACACTAATTTTAGTAACAATAATATGATACTTATTGATAAAGGAAGAAATACATCAGAAAAATCAGTTATTTTGATTGAAAATAATAAATATATAGGCTATGGATTTGCAGATCTAAGCTATCAAATTAATAATTTAGATATTTTAAAAAGCCTAATTACATCAACTAACGCATTAGATATTCAGAATAATACCATTATTAAATACCTTAAAAATAATCCAATTGAAAAAATAATTCATTTTTAATAAATTATTTGATCTTCAAATTAAATTTTTCTCCTTTTTTATCGTTTATTTACTCTAATTCAATATTAAAATTTTTTGCAATGAAAAAAATTAGTACACTTTTATTACTTTTTGTAACAACATTGATTCTTTCACAAAACAATAAAAAACCATATACATTTGATAATGTAAATATTGATGTGTTAAAAATGAAAGTATATGAAAAAGATACAACGGCAAATGCTGTAGTAATCTATGAACATGGAAATACTACAGTTCATAACGAAAATAATTCTGTTTTCTTAAGAACAACTGTGTATAGAAAAATAAAAATTTTAAATAAAGAAGGAGAAAAGCATGCAACTGTTAAAATATATATCTATAATGATAAAAATAAGAGTAAAGAA
>JAUWLK010000016.1 GCA_030613745.1 Flavobacteriaceae bacterium
TTTATCTGAAAGAATACGTGGAACAAGGTAAGGTTGATGAAATTTCAATTCATTCGATTGATAGATTGGCAAGAAATCTCAGAAATTTGTTAGAAGTTATAGAATTCTTCCATACTAACGGTGTTTCACTCTATATTGAAAATCTTGGAATGAGAACCCTTGTTGATGGTAAGATGAATTATACGATTAAAATGATGATATCTGTGATGGGTTCATTCTCCGAAATTGAGAATGAAATACGGAGAGAACGTCAAATGGAAGGTATTGAGATAGCCAAAACACTCGGTAAGTACAAGAATCGAAAACAACGTGGAAAAGAATCTACAATTAAGTTTATTGAGAAGTATAAAAAACCAATTGAATTATTGGAACAAGGATATAAAGGTAGTCACGTTTGTAAGATTTGTAATCTGAATAAAAATACTGTTTCGAAGATTAAGAAATTTATTGAACCTCAACTTAGAGTTGGGTAATTTGATGAGTTCATAAACTCACCAAATCAAGATACCTAACTAAATTATAAAAATTTACCTACTGACAAATTGTCAATTATCAATACCTTTTCATTACCTTTACACCGAATTTCAATAAACAAAAAATAGTTATATCTAATTATGGGTATAACTTTTTTTTCCAAATAAATTTATTTTTTAGTTATACCTAAATGAAAATTGACAAAAAACATAAAGAATTGATTATCAATGATGAAAGTTCTAATAAGAATTTAGATAATGATAATTATACCCAAGGTTATACCCAAAATAATCCCAATGAATACAACGGTGAATTGATTGTTAATCAAGAACTTAACTCAAATAATACCAATAAAAAGAAACTCTTTATAGAAAGTTATGGATGTCAAATGAATTTAAATGACAGTGAAATTGTTGCCTCTATTTTATCAAAAGAAGGATATAATACAACTCCCAATCTAGAAGATGCAGATTTGGTTTTGGTAAATACTTGCTCTATTCGTGAAAAAGCAGAACAAACTATTCGTAAAAGGCTTCAAAAATACAATAAGGTAAGACGAATTAATCCCAATATGAAAATTGGAGTTTTAGGTTGTATGGCTGAACGATTAAAAACCAAATTTTTAGAAGAAGAAAAAATGGTTGACCTGGTTGTTGGGCCTGATGCTTATCGCGATTTGCCTAACTTAATTAAAGAAGTTCAAAATGGCAAAGATGCTATCAATGTAATATTATCAAAAGAGGAAACCTATGGTGATGTTTCTCCCGTAAGGTTAAATAGTAATGGGGTATCAGCTTTCATATCAATAACTCGTGGTTGTGATAACATGTGTACTTTTTGTGTTGTACCATTTACCCGAGGAAGAGAAAGAAGTCGTGATCCGCAAAGTATAATAAAAGAAGCACAAGATTTATGGAATAATGGGTTTAAAGAAATAACACTTTTAGGTCAAAATGTTGACTCATATTTATGGTATGGCGGCGGCTTGAAAAAAGGTTTTAAAAATGCTTCAGAAATTGCTCAAACTACATCAATTGATTTTGCAAAATTATTAGAGATGGTTTCTTTAACATTACCTAAAATGCGAATTAGATTCGCTACATCTAACCCACAAGACATGAGTTTAAATGTATTGCACACCATGGCAAAGTATGATAATATTTGTAAATATATTCATTTACCTGTTCAATCTGGTAGCACAAAAATACTTGAAAAAATGAATCGCCAACATACCCGTGAAGAGTATATGGTATTGATTGATAATGTTAAAAAAATAATTCCTAATTGCGCAATATCTCAAGATATGATTACTGGTTTTTGTGAAGAAACAGAAGAAGATCACAAAGAAACTTTATCATTAATGGAATATGTAAAATACGATTTTGGATTTATGTTTGCATATTCAGAACGACCCGGTACACCTGCCGCAAAAAAAATGAAAGATGATGTGCCTTTAGAAATTAAAAAAAGAAGGCTAACCGAAATAATCAATTTACAACAAAAACACGGTTTATATCGTATGCAACAATTTGTAGGCAAAACTGTTGAAGTATTGATTGAAGGTAATTCAAAAAAATCTGATTTACACTGGATGGGAAGAAATTCCCAAAATGCTGTTGTTGTATTTGAAAAAGGAAATGAGAGTAAAGGAGATTTTGTACAAGTTAAAATTGATGATTGCACTTCTGCTACTTTATTAGGGACAAGGAAATAGCTATAAGCTATAAGCAAAAACAGAAAACATAGTTAATAAAATATTAAATAAATAAACTCGGAATTTCCGACATAAAACCTAAACATTGGACTCACTTCAAACAATAAAACAACGTTTTAGTATCATTGGAAATAATAACCAATTAAATATCGCTTTACAAAAAGCAATAAGAGTCGCCCCAACAGATATTTCAGTTTTAGTAACTGGAGAAAGTGGTGTTGGTAAAGAAGTTATTCCAAAAATCATACATAGTTTATCACATCGTAAACATGCAAAATATATTGCTGTAAACTGTGGGGCTATCCCTGAAGGCACAATTGATAGTGAACTTTTTGGTCATGAAAAAGGATCGTTTACAGGAGCAACTCAAGCACGTAGTGGGTATTTTGAAGTAGCAGATGGTGGTACAATTTTTTTAGATGAAGTTGGTGAATTGCCACTAACAACCCAAGTAAGATTACTTCGTGTTTTAGAAAATGGTGAGTTTTTAAAAGTAGGATCTTCAAAAGTTCAAAAAACCGATGTACGAATAGTTGCTGCTTCTAACATAGACTTACTTGAAGCTATACAAAAAGGTAAGTTTAGAGAAGATTTATTCTATAGGCTCAATACAGTTGAAATTCATTTACCTCCTCTTCGAGATCGTGAAGACGATATTCATTTATTATTTAGAAAATTTGCTTCAGATTTTGCTCAAAAATATAAAATGCCAACGCTACGTTTAGAAGAAAGTGCAATTAATGTCTTACTGTCTTATCCTTGGAAAGGAAATATCAGACAGCTAAGAAATTTGACTGAACATATTTCTGTTATTGAACAAAACAGAAAAATTAATGCTTCTGTTTTACAATCATACTTACCAGATTACGGAAATAATTTACCAGCCATTATCACAAAAAAAACTTCAAATAGTGATTTTACAAATGAACGTGAAATTTTATACAAAGTTTTATTTGATATGCGTAATGATATTACCGATTTAAAAAGGTTAACAGAAGAACTAATAAAAGACAAAAGTGAAATTCGACCACAAAAAAGCACGCAACTTTTGATAGATAAAATTTACGGTAAACAAGAAGACAGAAATAAAAATGATAACACCTTAGAAATAATTTCAGCCCCAAAAACTGAAACATTTCAAAGCAGCACAGGTGTAGAATCTTATGATGAAGCCGAAACAATTGAAGAAACAATTTCTTTACAAGAAAGAGAATTTGAAATGATTAAAAAAGCACTAGAACGAAATAAGGGTAAACGGAAACTTGCTGCAAAAGAATTGGGAATATCTGAACGTACTCTATACAGAAAAATTAATCAATATAATTTGTAAATCTTAATATTTATTCGTTTATTTTTGATAAAATTCTTTAAAGAAAATATTCTATTTTAAAATGAAAAAATACTTTTACATAATTTCAATATTAACATTGTTTGTTACCCAAAGCTGTGGAATCTACTCTTTTACAGGAGGTAGTACCGGTGATGCAGAAACAATACAAATTGATTATTTTCCAAACAATGCTCGTTTGGTAGAACCAACTTTAAGTCAAATATTTACTTTAGAATTACAAGATCTCTTTTTAAGACAAACTAACTTAAAATTAACAAATTCAGGTGGAGATCTACATTTTGAAGGTGAAATAACACAATACAGAATAATACCTATAGCCGCTACTGCTGAACAAACTGCTGCTCAAAGCAGGCTAACTGTTGCTGTTAGGGTAAGATTTTACAACAGACTAATTGAAGATGATAATTTCGAACAAACTTTTTCTTTTTACAGTGATTTTGATGCAAATTTACAATTAACAGGAAGCGTTTTAGAAGAAGCCTATAATGAGATATTTGAAAGAATAACACAAGATATTTTTAATGCTTCAGTTGCTAAGTGGTAGTTTGTAAACTGAGAAAAGAATAGAGAAAAGAGAAAATTTAAATAAATTTTGCTTGATTTAAAAATATGAACTTAATTGAATTTACAAATAATTTAGAAAATCCAAGAAAAACTTCTACAGAGCAAACTGTTAGTTTAAAAAGTATATTGGATGAATATCCGTATTTTCAAGCTGCTCATTTTTTATATTTAAATGGTTTAAAAAATCAAGGGAGTTTTAAATACAATAATATCTTAAAAAGAACAGCTGCATATACAACAGATAGAGCTATTTTGTTTGACTTTATAACATCCTCTGATTTTAATTACATTCCACCTTCTAAAAATTTTATTTCAGAAAAAAATATTGAAGAAAAATCAGAAAAAATAGTTGAAACAAAAGAAAAATCAAATATTTCTGACACACTCCCTATTGGAAAACCATTGCAATTTAACACATCAGAAACCTATTCTTTTAATGAATGGCTACAAATTTCATCTGTTAAACCCATACAAAGAGATGAAAATCTAGATATCAAAGTAATAGATTCTATTAATGATATAAAAAATCAATCGAAAATTTCAGAAATAAATTTTGATTTAATTGAAAAATTCATCGCCTCAAATCCTAAAATAAATCCAACTAACACTTTTATTAGCAGAAACATAGCTGCTGATAGTATTATTGAAAACGAAAGCTTAATGACCGAGACTCTTGCTCATGTTTACTTAGAACAAAAAAAGTATACTAAAGCAATTACAGCTTTTACAGTTTTAAGTTTGAAATATCCCGAAAAAAGTAGTTTCTTTGCAAACCAAATTGAAGCAATAAAAAAATTGCAAGAAAAATAACAAGAATTATGTCGTACACTTTATTTTTAGTATTAATTATTATAGTATCAGCATTGCTTATTTTAGTAGTAATGGTTCAAAACCCTAAAGGCGGAGGTTTATCATCTTCATTTGGAGGAGCAGGTTCTCAAAATTTAGGAGGTGTACAAAACACAACTAATTTTTTAGATAAAAGTACTTGGACTCTAGCAGCTGCTTTATTTGTTTTAATTTTATTATCTAATTTTGCAATTCCTAGAAACAATACAGTAGATTTAAAATCGGCAACCGAAAAAATAGTAAATGAAAGAGATGTTTTAGAAGCTCCTGCCACATTAAATACAGACAAAGTTATTGACAGTTCTAATTAAAATACTTAAAAAAAACTATATAAATGCCAATGTGAATGACACGTTGGCATTTTTTTTTGCTATTTGTCATAAAATCTATATTGGCAAAATTTTTGCATAAAGTAAATCAAATTAATAAATAACTTAAAAAAATTATATAATGAGTAAATTATCAATTAAACCTCTTGCAGATAGAGTTGTTGTTGAACCTTTAGCAGCAGAAACAAAAACAGCTTCTGGGTTATATATACCAGATTCAGCAAAAGAAAAACCACAACAAGGTAAAGTTGTTGCAGTAGGAAAAGGAACTAAAGATGAACCAATAACCGTAAAAATTGGTGACACTGTTTTATACGGTAAATTTGCAGGAACTGAATTAAAATTAGAAGGTAATGACTATCTGATCATGAGAGAAAGTGATATTTTCGCAATTCTTTAATTCTTTTTATATCATTCCTGTGTAAGCAGGAATATCATCAAATAAAATTAAATTTCAAATAAATAAAATTCCTATTCCTACCTAATTACAGGCTGATTTATAGGAATGATAATTAAAATTAAACAAAATGGCAAAAGATATAATTTTTGATATTGAATCAAGAGATGGTTTAAAACGTGGAGTTGATGCTTTAGCAAACGCTGTTAAAGTAACTTTAGGTCCTAAAGGACGTAACGTTGTAATTGGTAAAGCTTTTGGAGGACCACAAATTACTAAAGACGGTGTTACTGTTGCAAGAGAAATTGAATTGGAAGATCCTCTAGAAAATATGGGTGCTCAAATGGTAAAAGAAGTTGCTTCAAAAACCAATGATTTGGCTGGTGATGGTACAACCACAGCTACCGTTCTTGCACAAGCAATTGTTAAAGAAGGATTAAAAAATGTTGCTGCTGGTGCTAATCCGTTGGATTTAAAACACGGAATTGACAAAGCCGTTGCAGCTGTTGTTGCTGACTTAGAAAAACAATCACAAGTTGTTGGTAATAAATTAGATAAAATTAAACAAGTTGCTTCAATATCAGCAAATAATGATAATTCAATTGGTGATTTAATTGCCCAAGCATTTGAAAAAGTTGGTAAAGAAGGAGTTATAACTGTTGAAGAAGCAAAAGGAACTGATACTTATGTAGATATTGTTGAAGGTATGCAATTTGACAGAGGATATTTATCTCCATACTTTATAACTGATTCTGAGAAAATGATCACTGATCTAGAATCTCCATATATTTTATTGTATGATAAAAAAATATCAACAATGAAAGATTTATTACCTGTATTAGAACCAGTTGCTCAAACAGGTAAACCATTATTAATAATTGCTGAAGATATTGATGGTGAAGCCTTAGCAACCTTAGTAGTAAATAAATTACGTGGATCATTAAAAATTGCAGCAGTAAAAGCTCCTGGGTTTGGTGATAGAAGAAAAGCAATGCTAGAAGATATTGCAATTTTAACAGGTGGAACTGTAATTGCAGAAGAAAGAGGATTTACTCTAGAAAATGCAACAATTGATATGTTAGGTGTTGCAGAAAGAGTAACTATTGACAAAGATAATACCATTGTAGTGAACGGCTCTGGAAAATCAGCAGATATCAAAGGAAGAGTTAATCAAATTAAATCACAAATTGAAACAACAACTTCTGACTACGATAAGGAGAAATTGCAAGAGCGTCTTGCCAAATTAGCTGGTGGTGTTGCTGTTTTGTATATTGGTGCAGCCAGTGAAGTTGAAATGAAAGAGAAAAAAGATAGAGTTGATGATGCACTAAATGCTACAAAAGCTGCTATTGAGGAAGGAATTATTGCCGGTGGAGGTGTTGCATTTGTAAGGGCAAAAAGTATTTTAGAAAAAATTAAAACAACTAACCCAGATGAGGAAACAGGTGTTAAGATTTTAGCTCGTGCCATTGAAGAACCATTACGCCAAATAGCTGAAAATGCTGGTGCTGAAGGATCAGTAGTAGTATCAAAAGTATTGGAAGGTGAAAAAGATTTTGGTTTCAATGCTAAAACTGATGAATATGTTAATATGCATAAAGCTGGAATTATTGATCCAACAAAAGTTACTCGTATAGCTTTAGAAAATGCCGCTTCTGTAGCTGGTATGATCTTAACTACTGAGTGTGCTTTAGTTGATATTAAAGAAGAAAATGCTCCAGTTATGCCACCAATGGGTGGTGGTGGAATGCCAGGAATGATGTAGTGGCGAATCGCCACAAATAAGTGGGGAAACTTGACACACAAAATATTTTAAAGAGTCGTTTCAAAATTAAATTTTGAAACGACTCTTTTATTACATTAAAAATTTCTTGAAACCAACTATCTCCGAGGCAAGCCATAGGAGTATTTCGCTGGTTTCATTTTAACATGAATGTAAAAAAACCGAAATTTATTATTTAGATCCCCTTTTCGGGGATGACATTTCAGTGGTTACCTCGAGGAATTCTTTTTGATTAAATTTAATCCTATAAAGATTTCAAGATCTCACTAAAATCAGATCTATTTTTATAATCAGGATCATATTGTTCATATAAAATTTTACCATTTGTATCAATTAAATAGGTAGCTGGTACTGGTAAAACATTGTTATTTTCAACATTATATTTAGCTACTTGATTAGATACAAACCCATAGTAGTTAGGTACATTTTCTTTATTTACTTCGAAAGCAACTTTATAAGCCTTCATAATTTTATTATCCACATCATGAATTATTGAAAAATTTATTTGAAATTTTTCGGCTGTTTCTTTTGTTCTTTCAACAGTTTCTGGAGTTATCACCATGATATAAACTCCTTTTTTAGTAAACTCATTTAAATGTTCTTGTAATGAATTTAAATGTTTTTTACAGTGTGGACACCAATTTCCACGATAAAAAACTATCAAAATTTTATTGTTTTTTAAAATTTTAGTAGAATTGATTTCTTTTCCATTTTGATCAACACCAAATATATTTGGAGCTATATCACCAACTTTGAAGTGTTTATTTTCAATTTGTGCAGTTAAGTGAATTGAAAAAATAAATGATATTGCTAAGAGTAAAATCTTCATAATTAAAAATTTAAAATTATAAAGATTTAGACGAGTAAAAATTATTTAATTACAAAAATTATGACCTTACTTAAAGGTATATTTCAATACAAACATAGCATTACTTTTGGGCATTGGCACTAAATTTGTTTCAGTGTATTCGGTATTAAATATATTGTTGAATATACCGGATAATTCTAGATCTTTAAACATAATTGTAAGCTTAAGATCAACTACATTATAACTGGTTCCATCGGGTCTTTCTACAAATTTATAAACAATATTTTGTCGAAAATATTTAAAAAATTGTAAATCAAAAGCAGAAGTTACTTGATGTTTTATAGAGTTTAAAGAATACCTTGAAAATGTAATGTTTTGTTTTTTAATATCATCTTCCAAAAATGTATATCCAAATTTAAAATTCTGAGAATAATTAAACAATTTAAATATGTAATGTATTTCAGTCTCAATACCTTTTGTTATTACTTGTGCTAAGTTTTCTGCACTCCATTTATCTTCTTCATGTTCTTTAACATAATCTATTAAATTATTGGCATCTCTATAAAATAAGGTAATATTTGCTGTAATTTTATCATTATTAAATTTTAATCCTAATTCTTCTGCCAGAGCTTTTTCTGGTTTTAAATTATCATTTCCTACTGTAGTTGGACTATTATAATACAAATCTGTATAAGTAGGTATTCTATAGGTATATCCAAAATTACCATACACTTTAAACTGATCGTTAATAGCATATCCTAAATCAATCCCAGGAAAGGCATGAAAACCAAAATCGGAAAAATAATTAACAGCAACTCCTGGAGTTATATCAAAGCTATTATTAAATAATTGTAATCTATGTTCTAAAAAAGCTGTAACCATAGTCCGATCATGATCGCCAAGATTATTACTTGAAATATCTACTTTTGCCAAGTCAACTCCAAAACCTGTTAATCCAAATTTTGAATCATATATTGTATTTATTTCTCCTCCTAATTTATTGGTAATATGTAAGTTTCTAAAAAAATTAGGATCATCTCTTAAAAACAAATACATATCCTGTCCTCGTTTCCAATATGCCTTTGGCTTAATTGTAAATTTATTCTTAAAAATACTTGTTGATACACCTATTAAACTTGTTTGTGTTTCCTCATATTGATCCATAAAATCTGGACTTGCATAAAAACCATTTGCGCCAAATTTTCTTTCCATAAACATTGCAATAACATCAAATGGAGTATTATTGGTATTGAATTTACTTTTTATAAAATAGTTTTGATTTGTAAAATCAGTATTATAACGATATCCATCTGAAACACTTCTAGAAATATGTACCTGATGAGCTGAATTTTTTAAATTTAAACCACCTGTAAGAGCGATATTTGAAGTACGATATGAACCATATCCTACAACTCCTTTTAATTGTGTTGTTATATTTTTTTTTGTAACAATGTTTATAGCACCTGTAAAAGCATTTTGTCCAAAAACTCTTGCAGCTGGACCTTTTATAACCTCAATTCTTTCAATATTTTCAATAGGAATCATCATATTCATTGTATGGTGACCACTTTGAGGATCTTCAGTTTTAATACCATCTATTAAAATCAAAGTTTGATCAAAACTACCACCTCTAATATAAAGATCAGATTGCATGCCATCAATTCCTCTTCGTCTTACATCTACACCTGTAAACTGTTGTAATAAATCAGCTACGTTTAAAGCAGTGCTTTTTAGAATATCTTCTTTTGAAATAATTGTAATTGTACGTGAATTTTCATTAAAAGGAATATCTATTCTACTTGAAGTAATAATAACTTCATCCAAATTTTCAACTTTTTCTTCTTGTGAAAACAATATATTGTATCCTAAAAACAGAAATAATATTAAAAAATAATTAATCTTCATTTTGATTTTATTAGCGAAATAAAAAAAACCGAGTTAGAGAACTCGGTTATGATTATTTTAAGCTTGACCCGTTGGTCCAAAATTCATAGGAATTGGAGGTTGATCATAATCTTTAATTTTTCCATGACTATTTTCAAATCTCTTCACATTTTCTGCCAAAGCTTTCATTAACCTCTTGGCATGTTGTGGTGTTAATATTATACGAGATTTAACTCTTGCCTTTGGAGTACCTGGCATAACATTGATAAAGTCTATCACAAACTCAGAAACTGAATGATTTATTATAGCCAAATTAGCATAAGTTCCTTCGGCTATTTTTTCATCTAATTCAATATTTAATTGATTTTGTTTCTCTTCTTTTTCCATATCTTAAAATTTATATTAATCAAAAGGTATGACGAATCATACCTTTAAATATTAATTTTCAATTTCTTCATTAAGTCCTACTATAATATTATCATATGCTCTCATACCTGTACCTGCTGGAATTCGTTTTCCAACAATAACATTTTCTTTCAATCCTTCTAAATAATCTTCTTTTCCATTTACAGCAGCCTCATTTAAAACTTTTGTAGTTTCTTGGAATGATGCAGCTGAAATAAATGATTTAGTTTGTAATGAAGCTCTTGTTATTCCTTGTAATATAGGCTCGGCTGTTGCCGGAATTGCATCACGTGCATCAACTAGATTCTTATCATTTCTACGCAAAATTGAATTTTCATCACGTAATGCACGTGATGTAACAATTTGTCCGGCTTTTAATATATCCGAATCACCTGCTTCTTCAATAACTTTCATTCCGTAAATATTATCATTTATATTCATAAAATCATTTTTATGAATCAATTGATTTTCTAAGAAAATAGTATCTCCTGAATCAACTATTTTAACTTTACGCATCATTTGACGAACTACCACCTCAAAGTGCTTGTCATTAATTTTTACACCTTGTAATCGATAAACTTCTTGAATTTCATTCACTAAATATTCTTGTACTTTTGCAGGACCTTCAATATTTAAGATATCTATTGGTGTAGTAGCTCCATCAGATAAAGACATACCAGCTTTCACAAAATCATTTTCCTGAACTAAAATTTGATTAGATAATTTTACTAAGTATTTTTTAATATCACCTAATTTTGATTCAATTATAATTTCACGATTTCCACGTTTAATTTTACCAAATGTTACAACACCATCAATTTCAGAAACTACTGAAGGATTTGATGGGTTACGTGCTTCAAATAACTCGGTTACACGAGGTAAACCACCTGTAATATCACCTGCTTTACCCGATTTACGAGGAATTTTAACTAATATCTCACCAGGTTTAATTTTTTGACCATCTTCAATTAATAAGTGGGCTCCAACTGGTAAAGAATACGAACGCAAAACTTCACCTTTACTATTATGTACATGTAAGGTTGGAATAACTTTCTTTTTCTTAGCATCAGAAATCACTTTTTCTTTATAACCTGTTTGTTCGTCCATCTCTACTTGAAAAGTAACACCTTCCAGTACATCTTCAAAAACAGCTTTACCTCCAAATTCAGAAATAATAACACCATTATATGGATCCCATTGACAAACTATATCTCCTTCTTTAATTTTTCCTTTATTTTTAACAAAAAGATGAGAACCATAAGGAATATTATTTGTACTTAAAACAATACCTGTTTTCTTGTCAACAATTTTAATTTCTGAAGTTCTAGAAATTATAATTTCAACAGGGTTATCCTCATTATCAAAACTTTCAACAGTTTTTAGATCATCAATAACTATATCACCTTTAAACTTAGAAACAAGTTTATTCTCTTCAGAAATATTCCCTGCAATACCTCCTACGTGGAAAGTACGAAGTGTTAATTGTGTTCCTGGTTCACCAATTGATTGTGCAGCAATTACTCCTACTGCCTCACCAATTTGAACCATGCTATTAGTAGACAAACTATTACCATAACATTTGGCACAAATTCCTTTTTTGGCTTCACAAGTTAAAGCAGAGCGAACTTCAACCATTTCTATTGAAGTTTTTTCAATTTTTTCTACATTTTCTTCAGTAAATAACTCACCTGCTTTTACTATAATTTCATCAGTTCTAGGATCATGAACATCATGTAATGAAATACGTCCTAAAATTCTTTCTCCTAAAGTTTCAACTATTTCATCATTGTTTTTTAGTGGTTTTACTTCTAAACCTCTTAAGGTTCCACAATCAAACTCATTAACAATTACATCTTGTGAAACATCAACCAAACGACGAGTTAAGTACCCTGCATCTGCAGTTTTCAAAGCTGTATCGGCAAGACCTTTACGTGCACCGTGAGTAGAAATAAAATACTCTAAAATTGATAATCCTTCTTTAAAGTTAGAAAGAATTGGGTTTTCAATAATTTCACCACCTCCAGCAGTTGATTTTTTAGGTTTTGCCATCAATCCACGCATACCGGTTAACTGGCGAATTTGTTCTTTCGATCCCCTTGCACCAGAATCCAACATCATATAAACTGAGTTAAATCCTTGTTGGTCTTCACGTAAACGTTTCATTGAAAGCTCAGTTAAACGGTTATTCGTTGAGCTCCAAATATCAATAACTTGATTATAACGTTCTTTATTGGTAAGCATCCCCATGTTATAACTCGACATAATCGAATCAACTTGCTTATTCGCTTCATCAATCATCCCTTGTTTTTCTTCAGGTATAATGATATCTCCTAGACTAAATGATAAACCACCTTGGAATGCAAATTTGTATCCCATATTTTTAATATTATCTAAAAACTTACCAATAGTTGGAACATCAGTAACTTTTAAAATATTTCCAATAATATCACGTAAAGATCTTTTAGTTAAAACTTCATTGATATAACCTGCTTCTTCAGGAACAACTTCGTTAAATAAAACTCTACCAACGGTAGTTTCAATAATTTTATTTACACTTTCACCTTTTTCATTAAGGTCTTTAGTTCGTACTTTAATGCTTGCATTTAACTCAACTTTCTTTTCATTAAATGCAATGTTTACTTCTTCTGGTGAATAAAAGGTAATTCCTTCTCCTTTTACTTTATGTTTAGGAGTAGATTTTCTTTCTTTGGTCATATAATATAAACCCAAAACCATATCCTGAGAAGGTACAGTAATTGGTGAACCATTTGCCGGATTCAATATATTATGTGAAGCTAATAATAATAATTGTGATTCTAATATAGCTTCTTGTCCTAAAGGTAAATGAACCGCCATTTGATCACCATCGAAATCGGCATTAAATGCAGTACATACCAAAGGATGTAATTGAATAGCTTTACCTTCAATTAATTTTGGCTGGAAAGCTTGAATACCTAATCTGTGTAGAGTTGGAGCACGATTTAAAAGAACAGGATGCCCTTTTAAAACATTTTCTAAAATATCCCAAACAACAGGTTCTCTTTTATCAATTATTTTTCTGGCAGATTTTACAGTTTTCACTATACCTCTTTCTATTAATTTACTAATAACAAAAGGTTTGTATAATTCTGCTGCCATATCTTTCGGAATTCCACACTCATATAATTTAAGTTCTGGGCCTACAACAATTACTGAACGAGCTGAATAGTCAACACGTTTTCCTAATAAATTTTGACGGAAACGACCTTGTTTTCCTTTTAAAGAATCTGATAAAGATTTTAATGGACGGTTAGATTCGGTTTTAACCGCCGAAGATTTACGTGAATTATCAAATAATGAATCAACTGATTCTTGTAACATACGCTTTTCATTTCGTAAAATTACTTCAGGAGCTTTGATCTCCATCAATCTTTTTAGTCGGTTATTTCTAATAATAACTCTACGATATAAATCATTTAAATCTGAAGTTGCAAATCTACCACCATCTAAAGGAACTAAAGGACGTAATTCTGGTGGAATAACCGGAACTACTTTCATAATCATCCACTCCGGTTTATTTTCTTTACGTTTGTTAGCATCTCTAAATGCTTCAACAACGTTTAAGCGTTTTAAGGCTTCCATTTTACGTTGTTTAGAAGTTTCAGTATTTGCTTTATGTCTTAATTCATATGATAATTCATCTAAATCTATTCTTGATAATAGATCAATTAAACAATCTGCTCCCATTTTAGCGATAAACTTATTTGGGTCATTATCATCTAAATATTGATTTTCTTGTGGAAGTGTTTCTAAAATATTTAAATACTCTTCTTCTGTAAGGAAATCCATTTTTTGTACTGGTTCTCCTTCTTCATTATTAGCTAAACCTGGTTGAATTACTACATATCTTTCGTAGTAAATAATCATGTCTAATTTTTTAGACGGTAAGCCTAAAAGGTAACCCATTTTATTTGGTAATGATCTAAAGTACCAAATATGTGCAACAGGAACTACTAAATTAATATGTCCTACTCTATCTCTACGAACTTTTTTCTCAGTTACTTCAACACCACATCTGTCACAAATAATACCTTTATATCGTATTCTCTTGTACTTTCCACATGCACATTCATAATCTTTTATAGGGCCAAAAATACGTTCACAAAATAAACCATCTCTTTCTGGTTTATGTGTACGGTAATTTATGGTTTCTGGTTTTAAAACTTCACCTCTTGATTTTTCAAGAATTATTTCAGGTGAGGCTAAACCAATTGTAATTTTATTAAATTTTTTTACAGTGTATTTTTCTCTTTGTCTTGCCATGGTAATGGAATAGAATTAAATGTAAAAATTATATTTTGAAAGTAAGGAGTTCAAATAAAACTCCTTACTATATTTTTGCTAATTATTCTTCTAACTGTAGATTTAAACCTAAACCTCTCAACTCATGCATTAATACATTGAATGATTCAGGTAAACCAGGTTCAGGCATTTTTTCGCCTTTAACGATGGCTTCATAAGTTTTAGCTCTACCCATTACGTCATCAGATTTTACTGTTAAGATTTCTCTTAGTAATGCCGATGCACCATAAGCTTCAAGAGCCCAAACTTCCATTTCACCAAATCGTTGACCACCAAATTGTGCTTTACCACCGAGAGGTTGCTGTGTAATTAATGAATATGGGCCAATAGAACGAGCATGCATTTTATCTTCAATCATATGACCTAACTTAATCATATAAATTACACCTACTGTTGCTGGTTGATCAAATCTTACACCTGTTCCTCCATCATATAAATATGTATGACCAAATTCAGGTATGCCTGCTTCTTTTGTTAATTCAGTAATTTGATCAATATTGGCTCCATCAAAAATTGGAGTTGCATATTTTTGATCTAATTTTTGACCTGCCCAACCAAGAACAGTTTCATAAATCTGACCAATATTCATACGCGATGGTACTCCTAGCGGATTCAATACTATGTCTACAGGTGTTCCATCTTCCAAAAATGGCATATCTTCAGCACGAACAATACGTGCAACAATACCTTTATTACCGTGACGACCAGCCATTTTATCACCTACTTTTAATTTACGTTTTTTAGCTACATAAATTTTAGCAAGTTTGATAATTCCTTTAGGTAATTCATCACCTACAGTAACAGCAAACTTTTGACGACGTAAAGATCCTTGTAAATCATTAACTTTAATCTTATAGTTGTGAATTAATCTGTTTACCAAATTATTCAAAACTTTATCAGTAGTCCAAACACCTTTAGTTAAATGCTCAAAATCAGCAACTGAATTTAACATTTTTAAAGTGAATTTTTTACCCTTCGGTAAAATTTCTTCGCCCAAATCATTTTGAACACCTTGAGAAGTTTTACCATTAATAAGAGTAAATAATTTTTCTATAAGTTGATTTCTAAACTTATCATATTCTACAGAAAATTCAACTTCAAGAGTTTTAATATCATCTTTATCTTGAATTCTTTTTGCCTTATCTTTTATTGCTCTTTGGAATAATTTCTTATCAATTACTACACCACGTAATGAAGGAGAAGCTTTTAAAGAAGCATCTTTAACATCACCTGCATTATCACCAAAAATAGCTCTCAATAATTTTTCTTCAGGAGTTGGGTCTGATTCACCTTTTGGTGTAATTTTTCCGATAAGAATATCTCCTGGTTTTATTTCAGCACCAATTCTAATCATTCCATTTTCATCAAGATCTTTTGTAGCTTCTTCACTTACATTTGGAATATCAGCAGTTAACTCTTCTGCTCCTAATTTTGTATCTCTTACATCTAAAGAATATTCATCAATATGTATTGAAGTAAATATATCTTCACGAACAACTTTTTCAGATATTACAATCGCATCCTCAAAGTTATATCCTTTCCAAGGCATAAAAGCAACTTTCATATTTCTACCAAGTGCTAATTCACCTTTTTCAGTTGCATATCCCTCACATAAAACTTGACCTTTTGTAACTTTATCTCCTTTTTTAATAATAGGATGTAAATTAATCGAAGTACCTTGATTTGTTTTTCTAAATTTAATCAAGTTATATGTTTTACTATCACTTTCAAAACTTACAATTCTTTCATTTTCAGTACGATTGTATTCTATATCAATTCTATCAGAATCAACGTAAGTTACTACTCCATTTCCTTCTGCATTAATCAAAATACGAGAGTCTTTAGCAACTCTACGCTCTAAACCTGTACCAACTATTGGAGATTCAGGTCTCATTAAAGGTACAGCTTGTCGCATCATATTAGATCCCATCAACGCACGGTTGGCATCATCATGTTCTAAAAATGGAATTAACGAAGCAGAAATAGATGAAATCTGATTTGGTGAAACATCCATATAGTTAATTTCACTTGCTGGAACCACTGGGAAATCACCTTCCAAACGTGCAACAACTTTATCTAAAACAATTTTACCATTTTTATCTAAATCTAAATTAGATTGAGCAATTTTCATTCCCTCCTCTTCTTCTGCACTTAAATAAATTGGAGTTTGATCTACATCAGTTATTCCATCAACTACTTTCCTATAAGGAGTTTCAATGAATCCTAAATTATTTACTTTTGCATAAACTGATAAAGATGAAATCAAACCAATATTCGGACCCTCTGGGGTTTCAATTGGACATAATCTTCCATAATGCGTAAAATGAACATCACGAACCTCAAAACCAGCTCTTTCACGAGAAAGACCACCTGGTCCTAGAGCAGATAATCTACGTTTATGTGTTAACTCAGCTAACGGATTGGTTTGATCCATAAATTGAGATAATTGGTTGGTACCAAAGAATGAATTGATAACTGAAGATAATGTTTTGGCATTTATTAAATCGATTGGAGTAAACACCTCATTATCACGAACATTCATTCGTTCACGAATGGTTCGAGCCATACGAGATAAACCAACACCAAATTGACCTGCAAGTTGTTCTCCAACTGTTCTTACACGACGATTTGATAAGTGATCAATATCATCAACTTCAGCTTTAGAATTTACTAAGTTTATTAAGTTTTTAACAATAATGATGATATCTTCTTTGGTCAATACTCTTTGCTCAATATCAATATCTAAACCTAGTTTTTTATTCATTCTGTAACGTCCAACCTCTCCAAGATTGTAACGCTGTTCAGAGAAGAATAATTTATTAATAATACCTTTAGCAGTTTCATAATCAGGCGGTTCTGCATTACGCAACTGACGGTATATATGTTCAACAGCTTCTTTTTCAGAATTTGTTGGATCTTTTTGAAGGGTGTTATGAATAATTGCATAATCACCAGATTCTGTTTCTAATTTATGTAATAGAATTGTTTTTGAACCAGACTCAATTATTTCTTCAATGTGTTCTTTTTCTAAAACAGTATCTCTATCTAATACAATTTCATTACGTTCAATTGAAACTACCTCTCCGGTATCTTCATCAACAAAATCTTCAAACCAAGATTTTAGTACTCTTGCTGCTAATTTTCTGCTCAATACTTTTTTTAAACCACTTTTAGAAACTTTTATTTCTTCTGCAAGATCAAAAATTTCTAAGATGTCTTTATCTCTTTCAAAACCAATAGCTCTGAAAAGTGTTGTAACAGGTAATTTTTTCTTTCTATCGATATAAGCAAACATCACTTGGTTTATATCGGTAGCAAACTCGATCCAAGAACCTTTAAAAGGAATTACTCTTGCAGAGTATAGTTTTGTTCCATTTGCATGGAATGATTGTCCGAAGAAAACTCCAGGAGATCTGTGTAGTTGAGAAACCACAACACGTTCAGCACCATTAATTACAAAAGTACCACTGTGTGTCATATAAGGAATAACTCCTAAATAAACATCTTGAACGATAGTTTCAAAATCTTCATGTTCAGGATCCGTACAATACAGTTTTAATCGTGCTTTTAAAGGAACACTGTAAGTCAACCCTCGCTCGATACATTCTAATATAGAATATCTAGGCGGATCAACAAAATAATCCAAAAACTCTAAAACAAAGTTATTTCGAGTATCTGTTATTGGAAAATTTTCCATGAAAGTTTTATACAAACCTTCATCACTTCTTTCATCAGATTTGGTTTCTAATTGGAAAAAATCTTGAAATGATTTTATTTGAATATCCAAAAAATCAGGATAATCGGTAATTAATTTAGCTGATGCAAAATTTATTCTTTGGTTTTTTTGTTTCGTTGCCAATGGAGAAAAATTTAAATTAAATTATAAGAACGAATATATATGCAAAATGGTTTAGGTCTAAGGGGTTATACCTCAAAGACCTAAACCTTAAGTGTTTAGTTGGATAATATACTACTTGATCTCAACTTCAGCTCCAGCTTCTTCTAAAGAATTTTTAAGACCTTCTGCCTCATCTTTAGATACGCCTTCTTTGATTGGTGCTGGTGCACTATCAACAACGCCTTTAGCTTCTTTTAATCCTAAACCAGTTAATTCTTTAACTAATTTAACTACTGCTAATTTAGATTGACCTGCTGCTGTAAGAATTACATCAAATTCTGTTTGTTCTTCTGCTGCATCATCACCTCCTGCTGCTGGACCTGCAACTGCAACTGCTGCTGCTGCTGGTTCAATACCATATTCTTCTTTTAAAATATTTGCCAATTCATTAACTTCTTTTACTGTTAAGTTAACTAGTTGTTCTGCGAAATCTTTTAACTCTGCCATTTTTCTACTGTTTTAATTTTTTATTATTTATTAGTTTCTAAGTGTGTTTATTATTTTTCTGATAAAGTTGTCAATATACCTGACAATTTATTACCTCCTGATTGTAATGCTGAAATAACATTTTTAGCAGGTGATTGTAAAATTGTAATGATATCTCCAATCAATTCTTCTTTTGATTTAATATTTACTAAAGAATTTAATTGATCATCACCAATATATATAGCCTCTTCAATATAAGCGCCTTTTAATATTGGTTTATCAGATTTTTTACGGAATTCTTTGATTACTTTAGCTGGAGCATTACCAGTTTCAGAAATCATAATTGATGTATTACCTTTCAATGTGTCAGGCAAATCACCAAATTCTTTATCAGATTTTTCCATAGCTTTTGCAAGCAATGAATTTTTCACAACTGCCAA
Organism: Flavobacteriaceae bacterium; assembly: GCA_030613745.1. GTDB lineage: Bacteria > Bacteroidota > Bacteroidia > Flavobacteriales > Flavobacteriaceae > Lutimonas. Next base: position 19,664 of record JAUWLK010000016.1, read on the forward strand.
ATTTACGTTAGCTTTAAAACAAGCTCTACGCAAGTTTGATGTTTGTGAAGCGTCTAGTCCTGAAATATCTGCTAAATAGATGATACTATTTTCAGTTAATCTGCCAGTTAAATCTTTTATTATTTGTGATTTTTCTTCTCTTGTCATAATTCAAATATTTAAACTTGCGTTAAAATGTTTTAGCATCAACTGCAACACTTGGACTCATAGTACTTGATAAGAAAATACTTTTAATATAAGTTCCTTTTACAGTTGCAGGTTTTAATTTTACAATTGTTTGAATTAATTCATTTGCATTATCAGCTATTTTATCAGCATCAAAAGATGTTTTACCAATAGCTGCATGAATAATTCCGGTTTTATCAACTTTAAAGTCAATTTTACCACCTTTAACGTCTTTAACCGCTTTAGCAACATCCATAGTAACTGTACCAGTTTTTGGGTTAGGCATTAAACCTCTTGGCCCTAAAATTCTACCTAAAGGTCCTAATTTACCCATTACACTTGGCATTGTAACTATAACATCAACGTCAGTCCAACCTCCTTTAATTTTTTGAAGGTATTCGTCTAATCCAACGTAATCAGCACCAGCTTCTTTAACTTCAGCCTCTTTATCAGGAGTTACTAAAGCCAAAACTTTAACATCTTTACCTGTACCATGAGGTAGAGTAACTACTCCTCTCACCATTTGATTTGCTTTACGAGGGTCAACACCTAAACGTATTGCAAGATCAACACTTGCATCAAATTTTACATTGGTGATCTCTTTTATTAAAGAAGACGCATCTAATAAATTGTGTGATATATTCACATCAACTTTAGCATGAGCCTCTTTTTGTTTCTTCGTTAATTTTGCCATCTTATTTTATGCTGTTTTAACAGGAGCTTGTCCTTTTACTTTAATACCCATAGATCTTGCAGTTCCTGCAATCATAATCATAGCTGATTCAACTTTAAAAGCGTTTAAATCTACCATTTTATCTTCAGCAATTTTTCTGATTTGATCCCAAGTAACAGTAGCTACTTTAATACGATTAGGTTCTCCTGATCCTTTTTTAACTTTAGCTGCTTCTAACAATTGTGCCGATGCTGGTGGAGTTTTAACAACAAAATCAAATGATTTATCTT
>JAUWLK010000246.1 GCA_030613745.1 Flavobacteriaceae bacterium
TCCAACAGTTAAAACTCTTGAAATGGCTGATGTTAATGAGTCACCTGAATCTTTTAAAAATGTACAAGTTGCTAAAAAGCTTTTAAAAAATTGAAAATAGAGAGAATAAAACAATTTTAAAAAAAAGAAGAAATTATTGAAATATAATTCCTTTTTTGGTTTAATAATAATTATGTACATTTAGCAAAATTTATATTTTACTAGTTATTTTTATAACTTAGTTAAAATATTTTAAACATTGTAGTTATTTAATATTATGGGAAGACCTCCAACAAGACCAAAGGATTTAAGAGATGGATTTTATATTGAAATAAGAAATAAAGGATCCAAATCAGGAATAAAACTCCGAAGAGACACCAAAGAACAGATGCTAATAGCAGCAAAAGAATACGGAAGAATTAAAGAAGTAGTTGTTTTAGGAGAATATATAAAAGGGAAACCAGTAAATAAATTAAAAAAATAATAAATTTATTCAGGGTCGTTTTCGGCCCTGTATTCATTTAATAGTTTATTTCTAATTAAAATAAACTATTAAAACCTGTCTTAAGTATTTAGAATTAGTAATTATTATAAAAATTAATCAACTTACTTCTTAATTGAGAATGTATAGGTTTAGTAAATTCTACAAACATTTGTTGAGGAGGTATAGGTGCTACTCTTTTTATTCTACAAATTTCAAGTTGCTCAGTTGTTAAAGCACGCTTATCACCATTAAAATGTCCCCATTCATTAAACCAGACATATTCTCCTGCGAATTTCTGATTGATTAAAATTTGATCGTCAAAACCAGTATTAGCAATTCTTAAATTTATTATTCCTTTTGAAATTACTTCCGTTCTGCTTATAGATACTCTTGCGGTAACAATATCATATATATCTCGCTTATCGCCGTTTCTTAGAGTTATTTGACTCACTTTTACACTATCACTTTTTACATCTTCTATCCATTCTTTAGTATGGGTTTCACCAACTATAAAATCTTCAAAATTAATTTCTAAATATTGTTCAGGATAGTCAATATTTAACTTTTTAATTTGCTCAGGTGTATAAAACCGAATAAATTCTTTTTGTTCAATTTGTCTTAAGATTTTATTTACTTCAGTATAAAAAATATCTGCACTTAAATCATACAATCGTGAATGTACTGGTTTAAGATCAGATACAACTTTTAAAATTGATAAGTTATATGATTCTTCAATTTTAGCATTTACATCCTTATAATTTGGAACAAATTTATTGGCTTTTTGAAAATAAAAATATGCTTGCTTGGAATACTCTCTACCATCCAAAGATAATTGTTCTATCCCTGCACGATAATGCTCTTCTGCTGCCTTTGGTTTTACTTTGTTTAAATGAGTATAATACTTTTTAGGATTATATATTACTTCTTTTGCAGCTGGAGAACGTTGAATACTCTCATACATTTTATTGAGGTTTTCATAAACATAAACAGCTTCTGTATTATAAAAACTATTTTGAGCGGCTTTTTTACTTTCAAGTTTATCCAATAAATTACTTACCGCAAAAGGATATGCTTCAGCCAATGTTTCTCTCGCATTATTATTATTTGGACTGCTTCTTAATCTCTCAATAGATGTCATTACAGCTTGATAATAATTTCCTTTTTCCAACATTTTTTTGCCAGAACTACAGCCGATAATTAAAAAGTTAAAGACAAATACAGCTAACAAAATTTTAGTATAATTTTTCATAATTTTTTCTTTCAACCTTTTAAGGATGTTTCTTATTGATAAATGTTATCATATCAACTCTTAAAAGTATTCTTTATTGTTTTAAAATATTATGTATTTTTAGAAAAAATAAATACAAATATTAGTATATAAAAAATGAGTATAAATAATAAAAAGGAATCAAGTTCATGTGATATAAATGCAAAATCTTGTTCATGTTCAAAGGAAGAAAATTTTGAAATTGATTTAAAATCACATTGGAATGATGCTTATAGCAAATCAGAAACTAAAAAGCTTGGTTGGTACGAAACTTTCCCAGAACCTTCTTTACAATTAATAAAAAAATGTAACTTTAATAAAGAGGCATCTTTGTTAAATGTTGGAGTTGGTGCAACTACTCTAATAGACGAACTAATAAATATTGGATATAAAAATATTATTGCAAATGATTTAAGTTTAACAGCTTTAGAAATAATAAAAAATAGGGTAGGAGATAATAAGAATAAAGTTAAGTGGATTGTTGATGATTTAACCAAATCAAAAATATTAATCAATAATGAACCAGTTGATCTGTGGCATGATAGAGCAGTTTTACATTTTTTTAATGAAGAAACAGAACAAGATGCTTATTTTAAGCTGTTAAATAAATTGGTTAAACCAGAAGGTTTTGTAATAATTGCAGCTTTTAATTTAAATGGAGCAACAAAGTGTAGTGGTTTGCCAGTTTATAGATATGATGAAAAAATGCTGATTGAAAAAATGGGAAATAGTTTTGAATTGATTGAAAGTTTTGATTTTACATATCAAATGCCATCAGGAGATTTAAGAGAATATATTTACACTTTATTTAAAAGAAAATTTTTAATGAATAAATTATAAAGTAATGACAAAAAGGATATTTACAATTCTAGCAATATTATTTTTGATTTTAAATGTTTATGCCCAAAAAGGAGAAAATATAATCTTAGAAACAAGAACAGGAAATTTAGAGGGAACACTTTTAATTCCTACCAAAAATAAAAATATTCCTGTTGCATTAATTATTGCTGGTTCTGGTCCAACTGATCGGGATGGTAATAATCCATACATGAAAAATAATTCCTTAAAAATGTTAGCTACAGCTTTGTTAGAAAATGGAATAGCAACTTTACGATATGATAAACGAGGAATAGGAGCAAGCAAAGATGCAGGAATTCAAGAAAGTGATTTGCGTTTTGAAAATTATATTGATGATGCAATACAATGGATTGAGTTTTTGAATTTAGAAAATCAATTTTCTGAAATTATTGTAATTGGTCATAGCGAAGGGTCACTAATTGGTATGATAGCTTCACAACAAACAAAAGTTGATAAGTTTATTTCAATAGCAGGTATGGGAAAACCTGCGGCTGTTTTAATAAAAGAACAATTGAAATCTCAACCTTCTTTTGTGCTAGAAGAATCACTTCCGATACTTCAAAAACTTGAAAAAGGAGAAACAATAGATCTTGTTCCTCAAATGTTAAAACCACTTTTTAGACCGAGTGTACAACCTTATATGATATCATGGTTTAAGTATGATCCTAAAAAAGAAATTGTAAAACTTCATATACCAATTCTTATAGTTCAAGGTACAACAGACATACAGGTAAGTATAGAAGATGCTAACATTTTATTAAATGCAAATTCCAAAGCAAAACTTGAAATAATAAAAGGCATGAACCATATTTTGAAAGAATCAGAATTGGATAGACAAAAAAACTTGCAAACTTATAATCAACCGGATTTACCATTAAAATCAGGATTAATTGATATTATTATATCTTTTGTAAAATGATGTTGATAGTAAGATGTTAAATTTTTATTAATTTAGTAATCGTTTAACTATCAGTTTAATTAAAATTTTTAAAAATGAAAAAATTAGTAGCAGAATTTATTGGTACACTTTGGTTGGTACTTGGAGGTTGTGGTAGTGCTGTTTTAGCAGCGGCTTTTCCTGAATTAGGAATTGGCTTTGCTGGAGTTGCTTTAGCATTTGGTTTAACCGTTTTAACTATGGTTTATGCTTTAGGTCATATTTCAGGAGCTCATTTTAATCCCGCGGGTTCTTTTGGTTTATGGGTTGGTGGTCGTTTTGATAAAAAAGACCTTCTTCCTTATATTGGTGCCCAAGTCTTAGGAGGAATTGTCGG
>JAUWLK010000097.1 GCA_030613745.1 Flavobacteriaceae bacterium
ACACGATTCTTTACATTAATAAAAACGTATCCCAATTCGCAATTTTCTACCATTGTTGATAATTATAAAACTGTTGGCATTTTTTCTGAAATTGCAGCATCTCTCAAAATAAAGGTTTCTTTATGGTTGGATATTAATAACGGAATGGACAGAAGCGGCATCGAACCAGGAAAAAAAGCACTTGAATTATATCAATCCATCCATAAAAACCCAAATTTATTAGCAAAGGGATTTCATGTTTATGATGGTCACATCCATGATTCAAATATTGATGAGCGTACAAAAGTTTGCAACAAAGACTTTGAGCAAGTTATAAAACTAAAAATAGATTTAAAAAAATTGGGAATTAAAATAGAAAATATAGTTGCTGGTGGTACTCCTACTTTTCCAATTCATACAAAAAGAAAAAATATTGAGACTAGCCCGGGAACACCCTTACTTTGGGATGAAGGATATGGATCTTGTTATAAGGATTTAGATTTCCTTCCAGCTGCCGTTCTGTTAACAAAAATTGTCAGTAAACCAAAATCCGATTTAAACTGTTTTGACCTTGGTCATAAATCCGTTGCTTCTGAAATGAAACTACCAAGAGTAAAATTCTTAGAAACAACTAATTGTATGCAAATAAGTCAAAGTGAAGAGCATTTAGTAGTAGCATGTACCAATGAAAATAAATTCAATATTGGAGACTCAGCTTATGTAGTGCCAATTCATATTTGCCCAACAGTTTCTAAATTCAAACAAGTATTAATAGTAGTTGACGGCCAGATTACAGGTTCTTGGGAAGTTGCTGCACGAGATTATAAAATAACTATTTGATATTAACTAAAGAAATGTTTTAAAACTGACTACGCCCTACGGAAAATATTATCGTCCTAACAAGTATTTAGAAATATTGGTAGCTCCACCAGCTCCACTTTTTATGTTATATTATTCTATAAATTAGAATTGACAATCTGGTTGACAATTCGATTATTCAATCAAAATCCCTTATACACAATAGGGTGTTTACAATTTATATAACAATATCTCGTTTATCTAAGATAAATGTTTTTGTATATTTGCAAATTCTAACTTTTTAAAACCCCTCATAATGAAAAAATTTATTTATTTATTACTAATTACAGTTTTTGTTTTTACGTCTTGTAATCAAGATGATGAAATAATTGATTTATCTTCACAAAACAAGGCAAACGTTGAAAAAGAAAATCTTAAAGTGGACATATGTCACTATGATGAAGATACTGGTGAATATCATACCATTAATGTTAGTGAAAATGCAGTAGAAGCTCATTTAGCTCATGGAGATATACTGGGGGATTGTAATGATAATTTAATTTGCCACTGGGTTGATCCGGTAGCAAATATATGGCAACCTATGCTTGTTAAGGATGAAGATTTACAGGAACATCTTGATCATGGTGATTTTCTAGGTTCATGTGGAACTAATCCAGGTGAAAATTTTACTTATATTCCTGATGCAAATTTTGAACAAGCATTAATTGATTTAATTATTGATTCAGATGGAATTATAAACAAAAGAGTTTTAACTACTGATATTTCTGGACTTGGTGGGCTTAATGTTAAAAGTAAAAATATAAGTGATTTAACAGGTATTGAAGATTTTATAAGTTTAAGAGTTTTAAACTTTAGTTATAATCAATTAACAAATGTTGATGTTTCTGTGAATACTTTATTAACACTTTTAAGATTTAATGGTAATCAAATATCAAGTATTAATTTATCTAATAACACTTCATTAAGAGAATTATATTGTTATGATAATTCCCTTAAAAATTTAGATGTGAGTAATAATACCAGTTTAAGAAATTTATATTGTTGGAATAATGGGTTATTAAGTTTGAATATTAAAAATAATAACAATGATAAAATAAATAGGTTTTATGCTTTTTCTAATCCTGATTTAGAATATATTACAGTGGACAATCCTATTAATGCCAATTTGGGAATAGCACCATATACAATTGATAAATGGAAAAGAGATTCTAACTCCACTTATAATTAAGTTACAATAACCAATTAATTCCTAGACCCTATTAATAAATTTTAATAGGGGTTTTTTAAACCTCTCTAAATATAAACTATTTTTTTTGCAACTTGTGATCATATATTTAATGTATAAATTACAAGTGTGTTTTCAATTTGTTATAATACTTTCACAATAAATATGGTTGAGAACTTAAAACATAAATTTGAAAAATTAAAAAACTTTTCTAAGTGAATGTTTAAACTTTCTATTTATTATTCCTTTCTGTTTGCAAATAATCACTCCCTACTTTCAAAAAAAATTAATCCTACTTTTCCTGTGTGATATAAAAGTTTTTTAAACTTATAGAAGTATTTTATATTTATATAACAATTTGATATTTAAGTATCTATGTAAACTAATTTTAAATTCTTTCTATTAATCTTTTCATAATTAAAAACAAATAATACGTTTTATTTAAATATATTTTAAAAATTGATATCTTTTCATTTTCTTTGTTCAAGATGATTAATGATAATTCAAAAAATATTATAGAATTACTGAAACGTGGAGATGATGCTACTTTACATAAAATTTATGTTGAAAATAGAGAAGCTTTTATAAATTTTTCAAAAAAATTCAATATAAAAGAAAATGATGCAGCCGATATTTATCAAGATGCCATTATAATTTTAAGAGAAAATGCTATAAATGGTAAAATCAGCAATTTAAGTAGTACTGTTTCTACTTATTTATTTGCTATAGGAAAATATAAAATTTATCAATTCCATAGGAAAAACTCTAAAGTTGAATTTAATAATGATATTTTAATTGAAGAAAAAAATATTGAATTAGATGTTAACTATTACAATGAAAAAATAACTAACCAACAAAGAACTATAAAAAAACACTTCTCTAAATTAGGAGAAAGATGTAAAAGTATCTTAATTTTGTTTTATTATCGAGGTTATAACCTAGATGAAATAACCGAAATTTTAAATTATAGTGATAAAAAAGTTTTAAAAAGTCAAAAATCTCGTTGCGTGAAACAACTTAAAGACTTTATTAACAACAAACAAAAATGAAAGATTTTAATTTAATAGACAAATACTTTAATAATTCTTTAACGCCAAAAGAAAAGCTGTTATTTAATGAATTATTACAGAATGATAAAGAGTTTAAAAAGGAATTTTTATTTGAAAATGATTTGAAAAAGGCAATTTCATTTAATCAACGAGAAGAACTAAAAACCAAACTACAAGGTTTTGAACATAACATTCAAAAAAATTCAAAAGTAATACGTTTGTCAAAAAAATGGCTGGTGGCTGCCTCAATAATCCTATTAATTGGTTTGGGTTTTTTCTTTATTAAATCATCTTTTTATCCTTCATCAGAAAAATTATACGCTCAAAATTTTAAGCCTTATAGAAATATCATACAACCTATTGTAAGAGGAGAAAGTGCAAACACTATCGAATATCTAGCGTTTTTAGCCTATGAAAATAATAATTATCACAAAGCTATTAACCTATTTAATTCAATTGATAGTCAAGATGCTACTTATGTATCATTTTATAAAGCTATGTGTTATTTATCTTTAGATAAGCCTTCTGAAGCAATAAATCTACTATTGCCCATTACCATGTTATCAAATTTAGAAGGAAATAATAAAAAACTTAGTGAAAAAGCTGATTGGTACTTAGCTCTTGCTTATTTAAAAACTGATGAAAAGAATAGAGCAATTTCATTATTTTCTACTATTGCAAATCACCCTACCAAAACTTGTAAAAAAGAAGAGTCTAAAATTTTATTAGAATATTTAAATTAAATATCTCTCTTTATAAATTTTATTCCAAAAATAATTAATACTAATACACCACTAATTAAATAATAATAAAAGTTATTTTTAACCGGCACAAGAACATTAGTATTTCCATTTAAAACAAAACCTGACCAAAAATAAGGATGTTTTAAATTTTCATCTTTAATTGAAGCCAAATAATCTAATTTTGCATTTTTTAATGCCAAATTTTTAGTTTCACCTTTTTTTAGATGTTTGTAAAAAAATACCATTATATCTTTTGTTTCTTTATCTGGAACTTTCCATAAACTCATTAATACAGAGGGAACACCTGAAAAGTGAAAAGCTCTTGCCATACTCATAACTCCTTCGCCTTTTTCTAATTTTCCAAACCCTGTATTACATGCACTTAATACGGCTAAATTTGCCTTATTATTTAAGATTAAAATTTCTGAATATGTTAATTCATCATCACTAAAAAATAATTTATTATATAACGGATTATTGTTATTAATTTCAGCATGCATAGCCAAATGAATAATAGAAAAATCTTTATTATTATTCAAAAAATTCTGTTTTTTTGAATTTACTCCAATAAATTTTTTACCATTTACAATTTCTGAAATAGTTGAAACCTCATCTAAAGAAGAAGATATTTTGTTGTCTTGTTGATATTTAGGTGAAAACCCAATCCAATAATTTGGCAATGAATAATTAAAAAAATCGTTCTTTAATTCTAAAAATAAATGTACAGAACCCGAATAACTAACCGTAAAATCTTCAATTAGATATTTATTTTTATCATTTTGTAATATTTCAAAAGGAATATAATTTAATACATTATCGGGTACTATAATTATTTTATTTTTGGTTAAATCAATTTGTTGACTTAACAAATAGAGGTATAGTCTTTTACTACTTTTTTCAATATCTTTTTGTGTAAGTAATTTACTCTTTAAGCTAATAGTTTTTTCAACAATTTTTTTTGCAATTTTACTTTTTAATAAAACAACATTCTTCTTTGTTATATTAAAAGTGTATAAATTATTTTCTCCTAAAAAGTAAATAATAAACTGTGTATGATTATCTAAACTATTTTGTACATCTGAAATATGAATTGTTTTATCATTAAATTTCAGATTTTTATATTTTGGGAATTTTTCAATATAAACACTGTGTAAACTATCTAATTTAATACTTATTAAAATTCTTTTATCAATTAAATTACTTAATTCCTCTTTATCAGGATTACTACTGTTTTTTGAATAATACAAATCCATTTTTACTTTAGCAAGATCTTGCTGTAGCTTTTTTTCATATTCTAATAAATCTTTAGGAATATCACTAAATAATTTAAATTTAATTTCTTGTAAGCCATCTAATAACTGTGTGTTTCTGTTTATTTCAGAAAGTTCAAATGCTTTTTCTAAATATTTCTGATCTTTGGTTTTGTGATACAGTACCCAACATGTATTTAACCCCTTTTCTAAAACTTCTCTATAATTATTTGCAAGTAAAATTTTTGAAATTTCTGAAGAATAATTATTCTGTAAATATTTAATTAAATTTGATTGTTTATCAATTAAAGAAAATTTTACTTTTAGCAAGTCTATATTTTGATTATTATTAAATTCTTGCTCATACCAATCACTTTGCAAATCTAAAGCATCTAAAATTTGAAAAGGTGCTATGATTTTATTTAGATATTTTTCATTATAATTCCCAGCATCATAAGTTTGAACTAAATATGAAAAAAATACTTTTTTATCATTTCTGTTCTTGGCATTTTTTGCTAGATAATAAAAAACATCAGTTATAATTTCACTCTTATTTCCATAAATATCTCTAAAAGTTTTTAATGACTCTTTCAAAAGCATTTCAACTTCTTCATTTTTAATATTTTCATCACAATACATCTTAGCGAGACTTGTTTTAGCTTCTGCGAGATATAATCTACTTTTTGTTCTTTTACCAATATCAATTGCTTTTCTAAAAGATTTTTCTGCTTGATCAAATTGTTCGTCTAAAACATATGCATCTGCAACATGTATATAACTTTCACAAGACCATTTATGATTAAACCCATAAGTTTTTTCTCTAATTTTTAATCCTTTTGTTAATAATTCAATAGCTTCTTTATATTTCTTCTCAGATATTAAAATATTTGCATAAGAAGTATAAACAAAAGTCATATTTGGATTAAACTCTCCATAAGATTTTAATCCAATATCCATAGCTTTATCAGCAAATTTTTCTGCCTGATTAAAATCTTGTTTATACTTATAGATATGTGCAATTCCAATATAAACGTCTGATAAAAAAGAATAAAAATCTTTATTTTTTAGTAAATATTTCTCAGCAGATAAATATAATTCCATAGCTTCATCTAGCAATCCTGTGTCTTCATACACCATAGCTAAATTATAAGCTGATACAGCTAATTCTTGATTATCAAAATTTAACCTTTTTTTTAAATCAAAAGATTTTTGATAATAAAATAAAGTGCTATCTATTTGGTTTTTATAATAGTACCCAACACCATATAAATTATATACTTTAGCAATCCCTATACTATCCCTATTCTTTAAATAAATTTGAAATGATTTTCTTGAAGAAACAAATGCCTGATCATATTCTCCTAATTCCATTTCAATTCTCGATTTGGTATAATAAGTTTCTGCAAATAAAGTAGGTTCACTCTGATTATTTTGTAATGTAGAAAGTAATTTATTACTCAACTTATAGGCTTGATTAAACTTTCCTTCATAACGCAACATCGTAACAATACTATTTATAGAATCAACATAAACACTATCAATTTTTTGAGAAAAAATGAATAGAGGGAATAGAAATAATAGTAGTGTTTGTTTTTTGCCCCTTAACATGAAGGTAAATTTACAAAAATTAATATTATTTTTTTAAGTACTTTTTTGCAACTTTTTCTAATTCAACATACCAATCTTCTCCAAATTTTCTAACTAGTGCTTGTTTAACAAATTTATAAACTGGTGTTTGAAATTCTTTTCCTAAAGTACAGGCATCATCACAAATTTGCCAATGATGATAATTTACTGCCGAAAATTCACTATAATCTTGTACTCTTATTGGATACAAATGACAAGAAACGGGTTTTTTAAAGGTTATGTCTCCTTGATTATAAGCCTCTTCTATTGCACAAAGGGCTATATTTTTATCATCAAAAAATACAAAAGCGCAATCTGCTCCATCAATTAAAGGTGTTTCATGTTCACCTTCCTCATTTGTGGTATATAATCCTTGTTTTTTAATTGCCTCTATTCCTTTATTTCGCATATAAGGCTTGACTTTAGGAAATATTTTTTCTAATATTTTTAATTCCTCTTTTTCTAATGGTGCTCCAGCATCTCCATCAACACAACAAGCTCCTTTACATGCACTTAAATTACACACAAATTCTTTTTCAATAATATCTTCTGAAACAATGGTTTTTCCTATCTGAAACATTTTTTACTTATTAAAATCTTATACAAAAATACATTCTTTTTAAAAAATGAAAGTAAAAACAATATCACATAAATACTTACAATTTATTTATATTTGCCCAATCTAAAAAAATGGAAAATGGTACTTAACTTTAAGGAAATTATTACTGCTACATTAGTCTTATTTGCTGTTATTGATATAATTGGTAGTATCCCAATTATTATTGACTTACGTCAAAAAGTAGGACATATCCAATCTGAAAAAGCATCAATTGTTGCTATGTTTATCATGATTTTATTTCTTTTTTTAGGAGAACAAATTTTAAAATTAATTGGTATTGATGTTTATTCTTTTGCTGTAGCAGGTTCATTTGTAATTCTTTTTTTAGCTTTAGAAATGATCTTGGGAGTGCAATTGTACAAAGAAGAGTCTCCCGAAACAGCAAGTGTTGTTCCTTTAGCTTTCCCATTAATCGCTGGGGCAGGAACTATGACAACAATTTTATCGCTTAAAGCTGAATTTCATACAATAAACATAATTATTGCAATTATTTTAAATTTGGTTTTTGTTTACGCCGTATTAAAATTCTCTAAAAAAATTGAAAGTTTTATTGGAAAAGGTGGTTTAAATGTGATTCGTAAAATATTTGGAGTAATCTTACTTGCAATTGCTGTTAAATTATTTGCTTCTAATATTCAAGGTTTGTTCAACTAAAGTAACTTTGATTTTTAACAATTGTATTTTTTTAATCAAAATATTATACTTTTACATTTAAATTAAAAACCACTACAGATGAATTTTGATGTATTAATTATAGGCGGAGGAGCTGCAGGAATGTCATGTGCTTTGATATTAGGATCAGCTAAAAACATGCCTTTTGCAACTGATAAAAAAATTGGAATTATTATGCATCAAAAATCCTCTGCTTTAGCAAGTGGATTATTTAATAATGTATTAGGAATTCAGCCTGGAACTACCGGAAAGGAAATTTTAGAAAACGGAAAAAAACAACTCTCTGAAACTTATCCACACGTAACACAAATTGAAAAAGAAAAAGTAAACAAAATTGAGGGAGAAGCAGGTAATTTTTTAGTTTATACAAACAAAAATACTTATAAAACAAAATATTTAGTAATAGCTGTTGGTCCTTCAAAATTATTTAATATTGATGGATTAATGAAATACGTTGAGCTACACCAAAATTTACCAGCTGCAAAAGATCGTATTCAATTAAAAAACATCAATCATAAAGTTGCTGATGGTATTTATGTAGCTGGTGTTCTTGCCGGATGGAGAAGTCAATTTTCAGTCGCAACAGGAAGCGGAGCTCATGTAGCTACTGACATTTTAACAGAATGGAATAATGGCAATCCTGCAATGGTTCATGATGTTATTGAATAATAGGGTATCCTTCTTTATCTAATTCTTTAACTTTTTCTATCATTTTATCTTGCTCGTTTATAACTTGATAATAGGCATTAATATCAAAAATTTCTTGGGCAAATTTAGCCTTAAAATATAATTTTAAGTATTGATATTCCGACTCGTTTATCTCATGAATTTCAATTGGAATACTTAATAAATACTCTTTATATAATTTATCGTCTTTATCAAAATTTTCTAAAAACTCTTTCAACTTTAAATTTTTAAACTCATTTCTATGAGAATCAATATAATCAAAAATAAAATTATTTACTTTGCTATAATGTATATTGCTAAAATAATTTGTGGTGTCAATTGAAACAAAAACATCTGGAATAATTCCTCCACCTCCATAAACCACTTTTCCTTTAGGAGTAATAAATTTTAAGGTGTCATTAACTTTAATACTATCAGCATTCATCAATTCACCATCTTTAAATCTTTCTTCAAAATCATGGAAATATTTTAAATTC
>JAUWLK010000318.1 GCA_030613745.1 Flavobacteriaceae bacterium
TACATCACATAAGAATTTTGCAGATAAATATAATTTACCTTTTACTTTGCTTGCAGATACTGAAAAAAAAGTACGAAAACTTTTTGGAGTTCCTAAAAGTTTTTTGGGCCTGGTTCCAGGTCGAGTAACTTATATTATCAATAAACAGGGTATTATAGTGCATGTTTTTAATAGTATGACCGATACAAATAAACATATTACAGAATCACTATCCGTTTTAAAAGAAATAAATTAATGAGTGTGAATTATCCTATTAAATTTAAACCCATTTTGAAAGAAAAAATTTGGGGAGGGAAAAAGTTATCTAAAATATTACATAAAAAATCTGATAAAAATAATATTGGAGAAAGTTGGGAAATATCTGATGTTGGTGAAGATATTTCTGTAGTTTCAAACGGTGTTTTACAAGGAAAAACTTTACAGGAATTAATTGCAACATATAAGTCTGAATTAGTAGGAGAGAAGGTGTATCAACAATTTGGTGATAAATTTCCTTTATTGATAAAATATATTGATGCCAAAGAGCCTTTAAGCATTCAATTGCACCCTAATGATGAATTAGCAAAACAAAGGCATAATTCTTTTGGTAAGACCGAAATGTGGTATGTGATGCAAGCTGATGATAAAGCTAATTTAATTGTGGGGTTTAAAAAAGAAGTTAGCAAGAGAGAATATATAAAACACTTGAAAAATAAAACTCTTACTGATATTTTAAATTTTGAAACGGTTGGTAAAGGAGATGTTTATTTTATTCCAACGGGTAGAGTACATGCAATTGGTGCCGGAGTTATATTAGCTGAAATACAACAAACTAGTGATATAACGTATAGAATTTATGATTGGGACAGGCAAGATGAATTAGGTAATTATCGTGATTTACATACCGAAAATGCTTTAGATGCAATAGATTTCAATACAAAAAATAGTTATAAAACAGATTATATTAAAGAATCAAACAAGATTTTAAATATTATTGATTGTCAGTATTTTACAACTAATATACTCTCAATTGATAAGAAAATTAAAATTGATAATTCAAACAAAGATTCATTTATTATTTACATGTGTGTTGAAGGTGAAGGAGTAAAATTGAAATCAGATAAATTTGAAGAAAATTTAAGTTATGGTGAAACTATTTTAGTACCGGCTTCTTTAAAATATTTTGAAATTTTACCAATAAATAATTCCAAATTATTAGAAATCTATATAAAATGAATATCTAAATAGAAATTGAATGAAATTTTAAATTACCTGTGATACTATGAAGAGATTAGATATTGAAAATTGGAATAGAAAAGAGCATTTTAATTTTTTTAATCAGTTTGACGATCCATATTTTTCAGTTACAATTGATTTTGATGTAACTAATATTTATAAATACGCAAAAGTAAATAAAATATCATTTTTTGTATTGTATTTGTATGCTTGTATGAAAGCATTAAATAGTGTTGAAAATTTTCGATATAGAATTAAAGGTGATAAAATTATTATACACGATGTTATTCATGCTTCGGCTACTATTTTAAGAAAAGATAATACTTTTGGTTTCTCATTTGTTTATTATGATGACAGTTTTAGACAATTCAATAGAAACTTTGAAATAGAAAAGGAAAGAGTTTTATCAACAAAAAGCTTATTTCCAATTCAAAATACAGATGACTGTGTTTATTGTTCAGCTATGAATTGGTTTAGCTTTTCAGCACATAAAGAACCTATTTTTGGAGTAAGCAAAGAATCTGTACCTAAGTTGGCTTTTGGTAAATTTGTAGAAAAGAATAAACATTTAAAAATGCCAGTAGCAATTTCTGTCAATCATGCTTTAATTGATGGTTATCATGTAGGTCAATTTGTTGATGCCTATCAAAAAGAGTTAAATAATTTTTAGCAAAAAATTAAATTACTTAGATTTGCAGAAAAATATTAAAAGCAATAATTATGGCAAGTATAAAAAACTTAAAAAAAGATATTAATAACGTTTTATCAGAAATAATTGAAGAGTGTTATATATGTCAATTAACCAATGATGATAAAATTTCTGCTAAAGCCGATAAAGTTATAGATGAAGCTATAGAAGTTTTTGATGATTTGATTGTAAAATTAAATTTAAAGAATGTTGATAATAAAAAGAAACATTTTCAATCTGTAATTACCGATTTAGAGTCTAAAACAGCAAAATTAATGACAAAATTAGATAAGATAAGAGCTTAATTTTTAGTTTTATTTAAAAAAACTTTTCAACATTTGGCTAAAGTTTAATAAAAAAATTGTAATATGCTTAATAAGTTTCCGTTCTAATACTTAATAATTAATTTTAGAAATAAATATGGCAAGAGCAATATTTGATTATACCAAAACAGTTCTAAAAAAAGTTAGCTTTGACGTTGAATTATTTGTTAAAGAATTAAAAAAAGCGATACAACGTTTATTACCATTTGAAATTGAAGAATTGCGTATTTGGCTTATAGAATTTACAGTTA
>JAUWLK010000060.1 GCA_030613745.1 Flavobacteriaceae bacterium
CATGTTAAAGCATGTGCTCAACTTGATTGAGTATGAAACCAGCGAAATACTCCTATGGCTTGCCTCGGAGATAGTTGGTTTCAAGAAATTTTTATTAAATAAAACTACTATAAACTGCTAACTACTAACAGAATACGGAGAACTGTAAACTAAATATTAAACAATTATACTTTTTCCCTTAGCGGAAATGTTTTTTTCTGCATCAAAATAAAAATCAATTCTACCAACATTCAATCCCCATTTACCTACTTGATTTATTAGCATATTTTCACCTATAGCATTTTTAGTTACGGTAGGTTTTGGTAAAAAAGTATGGGTATGACCGCCAATAATTAAATCAATATTTTCAGTTAGTTTAGCTAAATTTAGGTCGGATATTTTGTTGGGATTTCGCTTATAATAATAACCTAAATGTGATAAACAAATAATTAGATCACAATGATGCTCTTCTTTTAAGATTCGACTCATTTCCTGAGTAATTTCAACTGGATCAATATATTTAGTTTCTTTAAAAAGTAATGGATCAACCAATCCGTTCAATTCTATACCTATCCCAAAAACTCCAATTTTGATACCATCTTTTATATAAATTTTATAAGCTTTGGTTTTTCCTTCTAGAATAGTATTAGAAAAATCATAATTTGAAATAAGAAAATCAAATGATGCATGTGGGAGTTGCGTATTTAATCCATCAACTCCATTGTCAAAATCATGATTACCTATAGTTGCAGCATCATATTTTAATTTGCTCATCAATTTAAATTCTACTTCGCCTCCAAAAAAGTTAAAATACGGAGTGCCTTGAAAAATGTCACCGGCATCTAGTAAAAGAGTGTTTGGATTTTCAATTCTAACTTGTTCAATTAAGAAAGCTCTTCTTGCAACACCACCTAAATTGGGGTAATTTGGATGGGTTGAAGTAAAAGGTTCAATATGACTATGTACATCATTTGTGTGTAAAATTGTAATGTGTTTATTGGTATTTTGAGAACAAGAAGTTAATGATAATCCACCTAATGTTAAAAAGGTTCCTGTTGCGGTTGTTTGTGCTATAAATTTTCGTCGTTTCATTTTAATTTATTTTTATAAATCTACCATCAATTTTTGCATTTAATGTATCAATTTTGCTTAGGTAATCAATAATTGCATCTCTTACTTTAACTTCTACATTGAATAAACTTATGGGGTTTTTAAAAAAATCCATTCTATCACCACCATGCTGTAAATAGTCATGAGTTAAAACATAATAGTTTTTAGAAATATCAAAAGGTTTATTTTGTATTAAAATTTTATTTAGTTTTTCGTCTGTTATTTCTAATTTTAGATGAGATATAGGGTGAGCTTCTTGTCTTTTTTCAAGATAATTAAATAGAGCTTGAGCTTGCTTACCAGAGAGTTCGGCAATAACAAGCATATTTTCAAAAGGCATTAACTCAAAAATATTTTTAACAGTAATATTACCTTTTGGTATTGTTGTTCTAATTCCACCATAATTAAATAAAGCAAAGTCTATGTTCTTTCCTGCTTTATTTTTGAAAATACTATCCGCTTTTTGAAAACAAATATCAGCATAAATATTTCCTAATGAGCTTTCTAAATCACTTTCATTTCTTGTTAATGTTTTTAAATTATAACATAAAACCTTATTGATTTTATTTTGTAATTCATTTTTGTAAGGTGATATAAATTTGATAAAAGTTGAATCAGAATTAAAATTTTGATTTACTTCAATTTGTTTTCCTCTGATAGTTTTTACTTGAGTTTGCTCTTTTTTGCAATTTAAAAATAGGAATATTATTAAGATGTAAAAAATTATATTTTTCATTATTTTCATTAGTTTTGTATGAACAATGTAAATGTAAATGAATTTAAAAGGATTTAAAAAAAAATCAGCTTTAAAGTTTTTAAAAAAAAACAAAAAAAATAAAGAATTTAATGTAAAAAAATCTTTAAAAAAAATTCATAAAATAGGTATTTTAGCAGAAGCTGAATTGTTTAAAACTTATGATTTTACTAAAAAATTGAGTGAAAATTTAGGTGTTAATCTAAATTATTTTAATATTATATTATTCCAAAATGTTAAACCCAATAAATTAATGGATAGTTATGAGTCTTTTACAGAAAAAGATTTTGGAATGTATGGTAAAATTAAAAATGTGAGTTTAAATAGCTTTGTTGAATCTAAATTTGATTTATTAATTAATTATAGCTCTATTGATAATATTTTTTCTCATGTAGTATGTTTTCGTTCAAACGCTAAAATAAAAGTTAGCTTTAAAAATGAAGAATTTAATTTTTATGATATTGCTATAGATATTAAAGGGAATAAAATAGATACTTTTAATGAAGAACTCACCAAATATTTACATATTTTAGGATTACTCAAATAAATTTCAAAAGAAATTCTCAATACACATAAAAATGAAACAGCTTATAGGAACGGGAGTGGCACTTGTAACTCCTTTTACATCAAACAACTCTATTGATTTTGATGCTTTAGAACGCTTGGTAAACTATCAAATTGAAAATGGTATGAATTATTTGGTAGCACTAGGTACTACCGGTGAAACTTCTACTTTGTCAAAAGAAGAACAACAGCAAGTAAAAAATAAAATTATTGAAGTAAATAAAGGGAGATTACCTTTGGTAGTTGGTATTGGAGGAAATAATACACAATCAATAATTGAAGAATTACAATCTGCAGACCTATCTGATTTTTCAGCAATTTTATCTGTATCACCTTATTATAATAAACCATCACAAAAAGGGATATATCAACATTTTAAAGCTATTGCTGAGGCTAGTCCGCTTCCCATAATTTTGTATAATGTTCCGCCTCGAACAGGAAGTAATATGCTTCCAAAAACGGTTATTCAACTTGCCAATGATTTTGAAAATATTATTGCTATAAAAGAAGCTGCAGGTGATTTTGAACAAATATTAGAATTGATTAAAAATAAGCCTGAAAATTTTATGATTATTTCAGGTGAAGATAAATTAGCATTGCCTTTAACTTTAGCAGGTGGGGCAGGAGTGATTTCAGTAATTGGACAGGGTTTGCCAAAAGAGTTTACAAAAATTATAAATTTAGGTTTAGAATTAAAAGCAAAAGAAGCTTTTGAATTATTTTATAAAATAATGCCTGGTATTGATTTAATTTTTAATGAAGGTAACCCAACAGGTATTAAAGCTATGTTACAGAAATTAAATATTTGTGAAGTGAATGTTAGATTACCATTAGTAAACGCATCAGTATCTTTACAACAAAAAATTAATATCTTTGTAGACACTTTTAAAAATAAATAAATTAAATTATGCTTTCACAAAAAATAGAAAACGCATTAAATAAGCAAATTAAAATTGAAGCAGAATCTTCACAAGTATATTTAGCAATGGCTTGTTGGGCAGAAAATCAGGGCTTTGAAGGAGTAGCATCTTTTATGTATGAACACTCTGATGAAGAAAGAATGCACATGCTAAAATTGGTTAAATTTGTAAATGAAAGAGGTGGTCATGCAAAAGTTTCAGCTTTAAGTGCTCCTCCGGCTTCTTTCGGATCTTTTAAAGAAATGTTTCAAACTTTATTTAATCATGAAGTAATGGTGTCTCAAAAGATTAATGATTTAGTACATATCACTTTAAAGGAAAGAGATTATGCTACTCATAACTTTTTACAATGGTATGTTTCTGAACAAATAGAAGAAGAATCTTTGGCAAGAAATATACTAGATAAAATTAATCTTATCGGAGATGATAAAGGAGGTTTGTATATGTTTGATAATGACGTGAAAATATTAACTGAGACTAATCCTCCAGTTTAGATTTAGTTAAAATTTTATTAAAATATTAAAATTTGTAGAGTTTGCAGGCTTTATGAGTTTATTTTGAGTCCCTTAGATTTTGGAAAATAATTTTTAATAATACATTATAAAACATTAATTTTGCCAAATGCAAAAAATGAAAAATATAATATATACATTTTTAATAATTGTATTGTTTGGTTCTTGTGGTGAATATCAAAAGGTATTAAATAAAGGATTAAACGTTGATCGTTATAAAATGGCTGTTGAATTATATGAAAAAGAAGAGTATAAAAAAGCATTGCCACTTTTTGAAAAATTAGTTGGTCCATATGCTGGAAAACCTCAAATGGAACGTATTCAATATATGACAGCGGATTCGTATTATCATGAAGAAGATTACGCATTAGCTTCATATTATTTTTCAAAATTCATAGCAAATTATTCTGAAAGTTCAAAAGTTGAAGAGGCCGCATTTTTAGGTGCAAAAAGTTATTTTTTATCGTCACCAAAATACAGTATTGATCAACAGGATACTCAAAAAGCGCTAAATGCATTTCAAAATTATATAGAAACATATCCTAATTCTAAATTAATTTCTGAAGCAAACAATTATTATTCAGAATTAATAACTAGATTAGAAAAAAAAGATTTTGAAGTAGCAAAACAATATTATCATACTGGATATTATAATGCAGCTATAACTGCATTTGACACTTTTAATGAAGAACATATAGGATCAATTTTTAAAGAGGACGCATTGTATTTAAAGTTTAAATCAAGTTATGAATTGGGTATGAATAGTATTTTGAATAAAAAAGAAGATCGATTACTTAGTGCTAAAATAGCTTATTCTAAATTTAAAAAATCTTTTCCTGAATCAAAAAAGATGAAAGAATTAGATAATATGATAAAGCAAATTGATAAAGAATTAGTTAAATACAAAGAAGAAATTTCAACAATATCACAAAATAATAATTAATATGAAGGATTATAAGAATTCGGAAGCTCCGATAACAACAATTACTTTTGATAAGACAAAAATTGAAAAGCCAACTCAAAATATTTATAAGGCAATTACTATTATGTCAAAAAGAGCTACTCAAATAAGTGAAGATTTAAAAAGTGAATTGATTGATAAACTGGAAGAGTTTGCAACTTTTAATGATAGTTTAGAAGAAGTCTTTGAAAATAAAGAACAAATTGAAGTTTCTCGTTTTTATGAACGTCTGCCTAAGCCTACTGCAATAGCTGTTCAAGAATGGTTAGACGGTGAAATATATCATAGAACTCCTGAAGAAAACGATAACAATTTATAATATACATTAAACATGTCTGTATTAAGTGGTAAAAATATACTTTTAGGTGTAACAGCCGGTATAGCTGCTTATAAAACAACATATTTAGTTAGACTTTTTATTAAAGCAGGAGCTAATGTGCAAGTTATTATGACTCCTGCCTCAAAAGATTTTGTTACTCCACTAACTCTATCAACCCTTTCCAAAAACCCTGTTCATTCTACTTTTTATGATAAAGAAGATGAAAATGAACAATGGAATAGTCATGTTGATTTTGGTCTTTGGGCAGATATAATGCTTATTGCACCAGCTACAGCAAATACATTATCAAAAATGGCTAATGGTATTTGCGATAATTTATTAATGGCTACTTATTTATCGGCTAAATCTAAAGTTTATTTTGCTCCTGCAATGGATTTAGATATGTACAAACATAAAACTACACATCAGAATATTAAAAAATTACAAAGTTTTGATAATATATTTATTCCACCATCTAGTGGAGAACTTGCTAGTGGTTTAGAAGGAGAAGGTAGAATGGCCGAACCAGAAGATATTGTTACATTTATTGAAAATGATATTATTTCAAGGCTATCTTTAAAGGATAAAAAAGTTTTGATTACAGCTGGTCCAACTTATGAGGCAATTGATCCTGTAAGATTTATAGGAAACCATTCCTCTGGTAAAATGGGTTTTGCTTTGGCACATCATGCAGCTGAATTAGGAGCTGAGGTTACTTTAATTACAGGACCCTCAAATGAAAATATTATAAATTCTTCTATAAAAAGAATTGATATTGTAAGTGCTGAAAACATGTACAATGCAGCTCATCAATATTTTAATGATTCTGATATAGTTATATTTGCAGCTGCTGTTGCAGATTATACTCCAAAAGTTATTGCTACTCAAAAAATGAAGAAAAAAGATACTTCATTAAGTATTGAGTTACAACCTACAAAAGATATTTTAGCCTCTGTAGGTAAGATCAAAAAAGATCAATTTTTAGTTGGATTTGCTTTAGAAACAAATGATGAGTTAAAAAATGCGATAAGTAAATTAAAACGTAAAAATTTAGACCTTATAGTATTAAACTCTTTACAGGATAAAGGAGCAGGCTTTAAAACAGATACTAATAAAATCACTTTAATTGATAAAAATGAAAACATTACTTCATTTGAATTGAAATCAAAAACTGAAGTTGCTCAAGATATATTTAATGAAATAACAAAAAAAATTAATGTTTAGACACCTAGCTTTTATATTTATTTTTATAACATTTCATTCAAATTCACAAGAATTGAATTGTGTAATTAATATTAATTCAGATCAAATTGGAGTTTCAAACAAACAAGTTTTTGAAACTATGAAAAATGATATTTTTGAGTATATGAACAATACAAAATGGACAAATATTTTTTATAAGAATAATGAAAAAATAAATTGTTCAATAACTATTAATATACTTGAAGTACCTTCAACAAATCAATATAAAGGGAGTTTGCAATTGCAAGTTTCTCGCCCTGTGTACAATTCTACATACTCTACATCAGTACTTAATTTTAATGATAATGATATTTCATTTTCTTACGAAGAATATCAACCACTTGTTTATAATGAAAATAGTTTTGACTCTAATTTGGTATCATTATTGACTTTTTATGCATATACTATTTTAGGTTTTGAGGCAGATACTTTTTCTTTCAAAGGAGGTGAAGAATTCTTTAAATTGGCAGAAAATGTAGTAAATCAAGCACAGCAAGGTGGTGGAGCTGGCTGGAATAGAATCGATGGTAACAATACCCGATATCAACTCAATGAAAATTTACTATCTCCTGTATATGAAGTATTTAGAATGACTATGTATACATATCATTTACAAGGTTTGGATATTATGGCTGATGACAAAAGGAAAGCTAAAGAAACAATTAGTAGATCAATTATTGAATTAAAAAAAATATTTGATTCAAGGCCAAATACTTTTTTAATTCGAGTATTTATGGATACTAAAAGTGATGAAATTGTTGATATATTTTCTGATGGTCCAAGAATTGAAACGACTCAATTACGAGAAGTATTATCAAAAATATTTCCTTCATTTGATCAAAAATGGAAAGAAATTAAAATTTAAATAATTTTATTTGTTAAGTCTTTTTAATTAAGTTTGACATATAAAATATAATCTTTTTATTAATTGTATCTTAATAAATGCTAACTTCTTTATCTATTAAAAATTATGCTTTAATTGAAAATCTGAAAGTTGATTTTCGAGATAAATTATCTATAATAACAGGTGAAACAGGTGCTGGAAAATCAATACTTTTAGGAGGTTTAGCATTAGTTTTAGGTAAAAGAGCAGATGCTTCATTAGTAAATAATAAAGATAAAAAATGTATTATTGAAGCTGAATTTGCTATTGAAAATTATAATTTAAAAGCCTTTTTTGAAGAAGAAGATTTAGATTATGAACCATTAACTACCATTCGTAGAGAAATTTTACCAAATGGAAAATCAAGAGCATTTATTAATGATACACCTACTACTTTATTTACATTAAATGCTTTGAGTGAACTGTTAATTGATATTCATTCTCAACATGAAACCTTACAATTGGCTGATAGTGATTTTCAATTTCAAATTATTGACTCCTTAGCTAAAAATGAAGAATATTTAACATCATATTCAAGAGGCTTGGTTTTATATAAAAAACTGGAAAAAGAGTTAGAGGTTATAGTCTCTAATCAACAAAAGGCTCAAGATGAATATGATTATAATACATTTATTCTGAATGAATTAATACAAACCAAATTAATAGAAAACGAACAAGAAACATTGGAAGAGGAGCTTGAAAAACTTTCTCATGTTGAAGAAATAAAATTGAATTTATCTGAAGCAATTCAGATTACCGAAGAAGAGCAAATTGGCTTAAAAAACTTGTTGGGACAGTTAAAAAACAATATAAATAAAATTGCTAATTATTCTAAAAGTTATAAGCAATTATCTGAAAGAGTAAATAGTTTGTTTATTGAATTGAGTGATATTGTTCAAGAATTTGAAAATGAAAATGAAAATTTAGATTACAACCCGTTAGAGCTTGAAAAAATTGATAATCGTTTACAAATTATTTATAATTTACAAACAAAACATGCTGTAGATTCGATTGATGAATTACTTGCAATTCAAGAAAAATACCAAAAGAAAATAGTTGATGTTGAAAATGCAGCGGATATTATTAATTCTAAAAAAGTAGAAATTGATCAGGTAATTCAAAATTTAGAAAAATTAGCTTTAAAAATTCATCAAAGACGAGCAAAAGCAATTCCTGTCTTTACAAAACAGATACAGGCTATTTTAACTCAGTTGGAAATGAAAAATACGAGATTGTCTATAAATTTAATTCCGAGTGATCAATTTTTACTTAATGGAAAAGATAAATTAGAATTTTTGATATCAGCAAATAAAGGATTGACTTTTGAAAGTTTAAAAAAAGCGGCTTCAGGAGGTGAAATGTCTAGAATAATGCTTGCAGTAAAATCTATACTTTCAAAATACACCAAATTACCCGCAATAATATTTGATGAAATTGATACTGGTGTTTCGGGAGAGGTTTCTAATAAAATTGCTGAGGTAATGCAAATAATGAGTAGAAATATGCAGGTAATAACCATTACACATTTACCTCAAATTGCAGCTAAAGGCAATCAACATTATAAGGTATTTAAAGAAGAGAAAAACAATATTATTCGGTCAGATATAAAATTTTTAAGTGAAAATGAGCGAATTGTTGAATTGGCTGAAATGCTGAGCGGTAAAAAAATAAGTGATTCCGCATTAGCGCATGCAAAACAACTGCTAAACTAATAAATTACTATATTTGCAAACTGTTAAAATTAAATTATAAATAAAATACAATTATATGTATAACTTACTTAAAGGTAAAAAAGGTATTATTTTTGGTGCATTAGATTCAAAATCTATTGCATGGAAAGTTGCAGAAAGAGCACATGAAGAAGGAGCAAAATTTGTTTTGACTAATGCACCTGTTGCATTGCGACTAGGAACAATTTCTGAATTGGCTGAAAAAACAGGATCTCAAGTTGTACCTGCAGATGCAACATCAATTATGGATCTTGAAAATCTTGTAGATCAAGCTATGGAAATTTTAGGTGGGAAAATTGATTTTGTATTGCATTCTATAGGTATGTCTGTTAATGTTCGTAGAGGAAATCATTATACCAATCAAGATTATAATTTTACAAAAACAGGTTGGGATGTGTCTGCTTTATCTTTTCATAGAGTAATGAGTGTATTGTATAAAAAAGACGCAATGAACCAATGGGGAAGTATCGTAGGATTAACCTATATGGCGGCGCAACGTGTGTTTCCGGATTATAATGATATGGCTGATAATAAGGCATATTTAGAATCTGTAGCTCGTAGTTTTGGATATTTCTTCGGACGTGATAAAAATGTAAGAGTGAATACTATTTCTCAATCACCAACCCCAACAACAGCAGGAAGTGGTGTAAAAGGGTTTGATGGATTTATTGCTTATGCTGAAAAAATGTCACCACTTGGTAATGCTACTGCATTAGAATGTGCGGATTACACGATTAGTTTATTCTCTGATCTTACCAAGAAAGTAACACTACAAAATCTATTCCACGACGGTGGATTTTCAAATATGGGAATAAGTTCAGCTATTATGGATGATTTTATGAAAGATTATGAGAAAGAAGATGAAGAGCCAAAAAAGAAAACTAAGAAATAGTTATTCTAAACTGCTAAATACAAAAGGATGATTTTTAAAAATCATCCTTTTTTTGTTTTATACCAATTTAATCGAAAAGGAAACCTCTATACAGAGTATCGAGGTTTCCGTTTAAATAGCCTGCACTGAGCAAAGTCGAAGTGTCATTCCCGTGAAAACGGGAATCTAAATAATAAATTTTAGAAGTATGAGCATTGTCATTTTTTTTTGATTTTAAAATTATACTTTTGGAAAGCTTAAAAAATAATACAATTAACACATGAGACCACTTAAAATTATTGTGCTTGCAAAACAAGTTCCAGATACCAGAAATGTTGGTTCTGATGCAATGAAACCTGATGGTACGGTTAACAGGGGTAAACTTCCTGTTATTTTTAACCCTGATGATTTACATGCCTTAGAATTAGCTTTGAATATTAAAGATCGTATTCATGGAACCGAAGTAACTATTTTAACAATGGGGCCAAAAAGGGCAGCTGATATAATTAGAGAAGGTTATTACCGTGGTGCAGATAATGGTATTATGATTTCTGATAGAAGATTTGGGGGTGCAGATACTTTGGCTACTAGTTATACTCTTGTTAAGGGTATTCAAAAACTAGCTCCATATGATTTGATACTTGGAGGTAGGCAAGCCATAGATGGAGATACAGCACAAGTAGGTCCGCAATGTGCTGAAAAATTAAATATTCCTCAAATAACATATGTAGAAGAGATCGTTTCTTTCACAGATAATGAGATTATTGCAAAAAGACGTTTAGATAAAGGTGTAGAAACAGTATCCTCACCATTTCCTTGTTTAATGACAGTACATGAATCCTCACCTGTTTGCAGATCAAGACATGCTAAGCATGTAATGAAATATAAATATGCAAGAACCAATACCGAATTAAATTCTAGACATACCGATGAAATATTACTTTCATTACATGAGAAAAGACCTTATTTAACAATTCCTGAGTGGGGCGTTGAAGATATTGAAGCAGAAATGGAAAAAATTGGATTAGCAGGTTCTCCTACAAAAGTTAAAAGCGTAGAGAGCATTGTATTAACATCTGAAGAAAGTAAAGTTTTAAGTGATTCAGATGCAGACATTGAAATGATGATTAAAGAATTAATTGAGAATCACACAATTGGATAAGGAGTAAAGAATAAGAAGTAAAAAGCACAGAATTAATAATAAAAATATGAAGAGTGTATTTGTTTATTGTGAAGTTGAAGAACAAAAAGTTGCAGATATAAGTCAAGAATTGCTTACAGCAGGAAAACGCTTAGCTCAAAAATTAGGATGCCCATTGGAGGCTATGGTTTTTGGAACAGGTTTAAAAGATGTTAAAAAGCAAATAGCACCTTATGGTGTTGATAAAATTCATCTTGCTGATGATGATCGTTTAGAACCATTCAGAACGCTTCCTCATGCTGCACTTGCTACAGAGATCTTAAAAAAAGAAGATCCTCAAATAGTTTTATTCGGAGCAACATCAATAGGAAGAGATTTAGCACCTAGATTAGCTTCGGTATTAAATTGTGGACTTACAGCCGATTGTACCATTCTTGATATTGGAGATCACTTTGTGAAAAAAGAAAAAGTGGAATAC
>JAUWLK010000323.1 GCA_030613745.1 Flavobacteriaceae bacterium
AGAATAGACTTACACCTTATAATAGTACTTTTTCTTTTATCTTTGACTTTATGAATCAACATTTGGATGCAACAAATAAAAATTTTAGTAATGAAGATATTGATGTAGAAAAAAAATTACGTCCATTATCTTTTGATGATTTTACCGGACAAGAACAAATACTTGATAATTTAAAAATTTTTGTAGAAGCTGCAAATTTAAGAGGTGAAGCTCTTGATCATACACTTTTTCACGGCCCACCAGGTTTAGGAAAAACTACCTTAGCATATATTCTTGCCAACGAATTAAACACCAATATAAAAGTTACTTCTGGCCCTGTTTTAGATAAACCAGGTGATTTAGCAGGTTTACTTACCAATTTAGGAGAAAGAGATGTATTGTTTATTGATGAGATTCACAGATTGAGTCCTGTAATTGAAGAATATCTTTACTCAGCCATGGAAGATTACAAAATTGACATCATGATTGAATCTGGTCCAAATGCCCGTACAGTACAAATTAATTTAGAACCTTTCACTTTAATTGGTGCAACAACTCGATCTGGATTACTTACTGCTCCCATGAGGGCTAGATTTGGAATAAGTAGCAGGTTACAATATTACAATACTGAATTACTAACCCAAATAGTACAACGCAGTTCAAAAATATTAAATGTTCAAAATGCAATGGAAGCTGCAATTGAAATTGCTGGCAGAAGTAGGGGAACTCCTAGAATTGCTAATGCATTATTGCGTAGAGTTCGTGATTTTGCTCAAATCAAAGGAGATGGTAATATTGATATTAAAATTGCCAAATATGCTTTAAATGCACTTAATGTTGATACTCATGGTTTAGATGAAATGGATAATAAAATATTGACTACCATTATAGATAAGTTTAAAGGCGGACCAGTTGGTGTTAGCACTTTAGCTACAGCAGTTGGTGAAAACATTGAAACCATTGAAGAAGTATATGAGCCTTTTTTAATTCAAGAAGGGTTTATTATGCGCACTCCAAGGGGAAGAGAAGTAACCGAACTTGCATATAAACATTTAGGAAAAATTAAAGGAAGTGTACAAGGAGGATTATTTTAAAAACTATTATTATGGGATTCTTTTCAAAAGATAAAATAGCAGAACAAGTATTTGTTAAAGGCAAAAAATTGAAATGTAACGTTTGTGATAACGACAAATTTTTCTATCGTGAATCTCAACTAAATACTGCAATCGCTTCTTTCTTTGACTTAGACTTTGCCAATAAAAAAGCGCATTGTTATGTTTGTGAAAATTGCACTAAAATTCAATGGTTTTTAGAAAAAGTTTAAAATTCTGATAAACAAACAAAATCATACAAGTTTTTTTAAACTGAAGTCGAAAAACACAAAGAATTATTTTTTTTAGTGAAAATGAAAAATATATTATTAATATTTACTCTTCTCTTTTTCAATTTTTTAACTGCTCAAAATATTGGAATAGAAAAAACAAAAGTTACTAGACTTTATGTTAATTCAAAATCCTTAATATTTAACAAAAAAGACGGGCAACAAATTTCATATAATGAATTTCAAAATTTGTTAAAAAAAGACCCAATGTTAGGGCTTGAAGTTAAAGAGGAAGATTTAAATGGAAATCCAATTTCTTATTATGTTTTCAATAAAAATGAAATGAAAGAAAAGAATTCTGGTAATTTAAATAAAATACCCTATATAAACAGGAAAGACATATATAATAAAGTATTTAAACTTGAAAATTATCAAAATAAAAAAGTACTTATAATCTTACAACCAGAATTTCAATTTCCTGCAATAAATGTAACAGATTTAAAATTTGTAGAAAACCATGCATTAAAAAAGGATAATTTTAATTCTGTAATATTAACCTTTACAAATAAAGATATTTCTAAAATTTTTACTATAGATCAAGGATTTAAGTCCATAATTATACCAAATGCTTATAATCTAATTAATAAATTTGGATTTAAACGTTTTCCTATTTTTTTGATATGTGATTCATTTGGTAATGTTTTAGAATTTACATACGATTCAGATGAAATGGTAGGATTATTAAATAAGTATTAATTTATTTTGAATTCAAAATATAATGAAACACAATTAATCAAATCCGAAGCTATACGCCTCGGTTTTTATTCTTGTGGTATTGCCAAAGCAGAATTTTTAGAAGAAGAAGCTCCTAGATTAGAACAATGGCTCAAAAATGGTTTTCATGGTAAAATGCAATACATGGAAAACCATTTTGATAAAAGATTGGATCCAACAAAATTAGTAGCAGGAGCAAAATCAGTGATTTCTTTACAATACAATTATTTCCCTAAAGAAATTCAAAATAAAGAC
>JAUWLK010000174.1 GCA_030613745.1 Flavobacteriaceae bacterium
TTCTTCAAAAAGAGATGTAATTCAAGAAGAAATTTTTGATGAAACTGTAAAAATTGTTGATAATCAATATATTCAATTAAATGATGTATTAGTTCGTGATGTTACATTGCCTACTGCAATAAAAGATGCAATTGAAAGAAAACTAGATCAAGAACAACAATCATTAGAATATGAATTTAGGCTGATAACAGCTCAAAAAGAAGCACAAAAGCAAATAATTGAAGCGCAAGGTAAAGCAGATGCAAATAGAATACTAAGTGCATCATTAACAGATAAGATATTAAAAGATAAAGGTATTGAAGCGACCTTAAAATTAGCTCAATCACCTAATTCAAAAGTGGTTGTAATTGGTAGTGGCAAGGATGGAATGCCAATTATTTTAGGTAATAACTAAAAAAATAATTATTTAGTGGGCTTTGAAAAGTTCATGAAATATATTTAATCAAAAAAAAATTCCAATCTTGATAATGTTATCTGGATTGGAATTTTTTATAAACTCTAATTTGTACTTATCTGATATATATCAAACAATCAGTAGCGATTAATAGTTTTAATAAACACTATCTTTGATATGAATTATGTCTTTTTTCACAACTCCCTTTTGAACAGCTCTATAATTTTCATAACACTCTAATACAGCTTCTATTATTTGTAAATCACTAGCTTTATTGATAAATCTGGTAGAATAATTACACTCTGTAAGCAAATCATTTAATTCTTTTCTACTCATATCCAAATAGTCCATCATTATTTCACGACTATATTTTTGCTCCATCATGCCTCTCATTTGATCACCCTCTTTTAATTTTCTCAATCGTGCAATCTCTTTAGGCTTTTTTCCGAACTTTTTATACCAAAAATCAACAGGACTGAATATAGCACTCAATGTTGAGTTAAACTTATTATCGTATGCACTTCCTATTTCATAAGCTTGAGGTAATCCACTTATATGGATTCTGCTATAAGAGTCTTTTGGTACATTTTTAGCATCAACAACCAAAACACCTATCAATTTATGAGATTTAATTGTTACTTCATCAATATTTACAATCTTTTCATGAATAGCAATTTCTAATTCATTTCCTTTTAATAAATCTCGGGTTATTTTTAGCTTATTGGATTGAAAACCTATATAAGATATAAAAATGGTATCATTTACTTTTGCAGGAATTTGAAACTCACCTTTATTGTTTGTAATAGTTCCTTTTACAGAGTTTAAATTAACGATATGTGCACTTTGTAATGGTTTTTTATCAGTTATACTTATAATTTTTCCTCTTAATAAAACAATGGTTGTATCTTGCTTTATAGAATCTTTATTTTTTAAGTTTAGATCCTGAGATAACATAGAGAGCGTAAAACTTATAAAAAGTAGAGTAATAACAATTTTTTGCATGAGGCAATATTACTAATAAATAAACAATTTGTGATTAAAAAAAATGTGAAAATTAACAAAAAAGAAAATTGTGCACATGACTGGACTCGAACCAGCACGTTCATAATCGAACACCAGCCCCTCAAGCTGGCGCGTCTACCAATTTCGCCACATGTGCAATGTATGTAAAAGTAAAAAAGTTATCACGTAAAACGGATAACTTTTAAAGGTTTTTTAATACAATATTTAAAAAGTGACCTGGCCGGGGCTCGAACCCGGGACCCTCTCCTTAAAAGGGAGATGCTCTACCAACTGAGCTACCAGGTCAATTAAATTCGGATGCAAATATACTATCAATTATTTATTAAACAAGTCTTTTTATAAATAAATTTTAAAGATATTTGCAATGAAAATTACTGAGCTAAAAATCAATTTTATATGAAAATTATCCTACTTGGCTATATGGCTAGCGGCAAATCAACAATATCAAAATCTGTTGCTAATATTTTAGGAATTGATGCTATTGATCTAGATGATTATATAGTTGAAAATGAAAAAAATAGTATTAAAAATATATTTAAATACAATGGTGAAATCTATTTTCGAAATTGCGAAAATATTTATTTAAAGGAATTGTTAAATAGCCAAAAAAGTTTTGTTTTAGCTTTAGGAGGAGGCACTCCTTGTTATGCAAATAATATGGATTTAATTAAAAATAAGGCTAATTCTTTTTATTTAAAGGCAAGCTTAAACACATTGTTTGAAAGATTGCACCTTGAAAAAGAAAGTCGTCCGTTAATTTCAGAGTTAAATGATGATAAATTGAAAGAATTTATTGCTAAGCATTTATTTGAAAGAGTAGCATATTATGAAAAAGCCAAACAAACAATTAATATTGATAAAAAGTCAATAAAAGAAATTGGTGATGAAATACTATCGCTAATTTAAAAAAGCGCTTGCTGAATTTTTATTAAACTCAACTGTTATATGCTCCTGTAGCGAAGTGGAAAGTGATATTCCTTTAAAATCAGCTTTAATAGGATACTTTTTATGATTTCTATTAACTAATACTGCTGTTTTAAATTGTTTTAAAGGAACGTCTAAAAAGTGTCTTGTTGCATAAATCAATGTTGTTCCTGAATTTAATACATCATCAACCAAAATAAGTGATTGATTAGTATAGTTTTTAGGGTCTAATGAAGTTTCTACTTTCTCTTGAGGTTTTTTCTTGTTAATTTTAACTTCGCAAAGTTTTACATCAATATCAGAGATAGACTCTAAAGCTTTTTTAATTTTTTGTGCTAAAACAAATCCGTTTTTTGCAATTCCGGCAAGAATTATAACTTTTTCATTGATGTTATTCTCATAAATTTGATAAGCTATTCTTCTAATTTTATGATTTATTTGTTGATTATTTAAAATAATAGATTCGTCCATAATTAATAATTATTTTTCTTTTCAAAAATAATAAAAAGTTCTCTACCTTGTCTTGGTTTTATAGAATTATAACAACGATTTAAAACTTTAATTTCAAATTGTTTTGAAAAAGTACTTAGGTATTCACCTATTGATCCTCCAAAAGGTGGTCCATCACTAGTTAAGGGAAAATCAAATAAAACACCTACTAATTTACCTCCTAAATTTAATAAATCAGACATTTTATTTATATATTTTAATCTTGATTTTGGATTTAGTGAACAAAAAAAGGTTTGTTCAATAATATAATCATAGTTACCATTGTGATTAAAAAAATCTTCACGTAATATATGTTCACTAGGAAAATCAGGAATTTTTTTCTGAATATTTTTTAAAGGTTGTTTGGCAATATCTACAACAGTAATATCTTTAAAGCCATGATTAAAAAGACATTCTACTTCATAACCATTACCAGCACCAGGTATTAATATTTTAGCATTTTTATTTGTTATTTGGTCAAAATAAGATTTAATAGAAGGAGAGACATAACCAATATCCCAACCAATTTGATTGTTTTGATAGTTGTTTTCCCAATAAGACTGATCTAGTTTAAGATTCTTCATCTGTATAATCTTCTATATCACGACGGTCTTTTTTAGTTGGTCTTCCAGTACCTTTTTTGCGATAATAATCTTTGGAAAATTTTAATAGATCTTGATTTTCAAAGGCTTCTTTCGGAGTTATATCTTTTCGATACAGATCAACTAGTTTAGCACCAACTCTATTTTTAGGAATATCTAATACAATGATTTGATAATTGATTTGATTTTTACGAATCGTTAATTCTTCACCGGAAAACACATCTTTAGATGGCTTAATGTTTACATTATTTAATTTGACATGCCCTTTTTTACAAGCTTCAGTTGCGATGCTTCTGGTTTTATAATAACGAGTACACCATAAATATTTATCAATTCGCATGGTTGAAATTTATATATTCAAAATATAAATTAAGAAAAATAACCTAAATATTATTTTTAGGTGATTATTAATAAAGCTATCTTATAGTTTTCAATTTTTTAGCTATGAAAATTAAGGATTAATTATTTTTAAAAAACGCATCATCAATATACATTTCTTTTTCAAATCTTTTTTCAAGTTGAATTACATCAAATACTTTCATGTTATCATATTTGAATGAACTTATGCTTTTAAGTGCTATTCCTCTAATATCATCTAGGGCAGCTTTTAATACAACTTCATTTTCATCTCCAAAAGGTAAAATATTATTCCAAAATTGATATTCTTTAACTTCTTTATCAGGAGCAAATCCGTGTATATAATCGCTTTCATCATTTTTATTAAAAATTTGAAATACTATGGGTTGCATTGCATTTTTATGTGATGAGTTTGCAGTAGTTTGATTCGTAAAGTCTGAAGTTGGTGAGTCATATAATGTAATCGATCCAACGTTTTTACCATAAGTAATTGTTCCCATTAGTTTAACAGGAATATAAGGTCTTAAACCGTTTATGATCATTTCACTTGCAGATGCAGTACTTCCAGAAGTTAAAACATACAATTGATTTAAAGTATTTAATCTATTGATATTTTCTTCTCCAGTTTTAACGCCATCAGAATTATATACATTTAAAGTATTTTGAAAATCATATGGACCGTTCTCATTAGTATGAAAAGAATTAAACTTTAATTCAGCAAATTTTTCGGTATTAGCATTTGCATAAATCATACTTGCTAAATATGCTGATGTTAAAACCGAGCCACCACCATTAAGTCTTAAATCTAATATTAATTCATTAACACCTTCTGCTTTAAAAAATGAAAATGCAGCATTTAATTCATCATTATAAGAAGATCTAAATCCGTTATAAACTAAATAACCAACTTTTTTACCATTAATATTATTAAAAACTTTTTTAAAATATACAGGATCTTCTGATAATTCAATTGCTGTGATTGTTTTATCTTCAAGATGTGTTAAAGTACCTCCATTTTCAGAAACAAATGATAGTGTAACGGTTTCATTAGATAATTTTCCTACAGTGGCACTATAATTACTTGTATTTAATTCTATATTATCTAAGGCATTTATTATATCTCCTCTTAGTATTCCTGCGTTGCTAGCTGGAGAGTTTGGAGCAACATATCTTACATAAAAAATAATATCACCTTCATCATTTATTTGAACAGCTTGTAATCTAAATCCAAACGATTTTGAAATACCTTGAAATTGTTGATTTTGTACTACATAATCTTCTATAAACCAGGAGAATCTATCAACAGCATTTTCTTCTCCAACGGTTCCTATATATTTATAACATAAGCTATAAAATAAATCTTCTGGATCATTATAACCATTTAAAAAAGTATAATAATCATCTTGATTATCATCTTTTGTATTAGATAAATTAACAACGTCTGTATTCCAATTGTACCAAGAATTCATTCCTTTCCATACAAAATCGTTAATTTCGTTATTAAGAGTTATTGTTGATTTAGGATCCGGATCAATATCATCAGTATCACTACAACTTATTTGTGAAAATAATCCTAAAAAAACCAATAATAAAATTAAATACTTCTTCATAATATATTTTTAAAATTCGTCGCAATTTATGAAAATAATTACATTTTAATTAAACCTATGTAACAAAATTCTATATAACTCGTCGTAAAGATGTATTTTAATAGAATATTTGTTTTGAGTTAAATAACATGAATCAAACAGAATTTTTAGAAAAAGTTTTACCTTTTAAAGATAAAGTTTATAGGCTGGCAAAAAGGCTGCTTATTTCAACTGACGAAGCAGAAGATGCTACACAAGAGCTTTATTTTAAACTGTGGAAAAATAAAGCAAAAATTGAAAGCTATGATAATGTAGAGGCTTATGCAATGATGATGACAAAAAATTATTGTTTGGATCAGTTAAAGTCAAAAAGAGCTTCAAACCTAACTTTGATTCATAGTAATTATAAAGATGAAAATATATCTTTACAAAAAGAGGTTGAAGTTAGTGATAGTACAGATATTATTAAGAAAATGATAGATGAATTACCAGAAAAACAAAGAATAATTATTCAACTTCGTGATATCGAGAATTATGAATATCATGAAATAGGTAAAGTACT